>JAQYWP010000468.1 GCA_029379285.1 Rhizonema sp. PD38 | reverse complement strand
TCTAAACATCTTAAATTATTTTTTTCTGTATTCTCTGATATCAAATTACAGGAAAGCTGTTGCAATTTTCTTAATTTTTCTTCCTTTCTTTTTTCTTCAAGAAGAATATTAACAATTACTCTCTTAACCCAAGCAGTATAGTTTCTGATTATCTCCCCTGCTTTTACTTTTTCATAACTCCGTATATACGCCATATGACACACTTCTTCTGCTGTCAGCCTAACTAGGGGAAACTGCTTAAGCTTCATTCCTGCATAGGCAATAATGTTCGTACCTGTGTCTTCTGGACTTAATATTGACAAAAACCGCGATTTAAGTAAATCAATTTGCTCTTGAACTTCTGGAGATTGAACGCTATTTTCAGCATGCAGAACAGTAGCTGTATCACAACAATGATTGGGATTTTGTACAGCTTTTCCAGGTGAATCTGGAATTTCTGGAGGTAGAACTCTAGTTTTGCCGGAGGGTGTTGCAGATGCATTAAAGGAAAGGCTATCATTTGAGTTTGGCATGGAATTTTCAATCTCAAAACATTTATTTCTTAGTAGATGCAACCTTCAATATGTTGAAAATATTTACCCTGTCAATATAGCCAAGGGAATAAGTCATTAACATAGGTTATGTGTTATTCGTCGAGGCTCGAGTGCGACATCTACTGATGTCACCCGCATAAAAAGCGGTGGAATCATCATAACGTAGTGAAAATGATTTAAATTAAGCATACCGATCCTAGAAAAAAACCGTCTGGCTAATTGGAAGTAGACCGCTTTGATGGGTTAAAATCCTCAGTAACCCGCAAGCTATGGCTTGCACCCTTATATATATTTGTGTTATTTGCAGGTAAAAATGTGACAAATAGTAGCCAAAATCTTCAAACTGTTGATACTTAGCTACTCTGTCACAATACTTTTCTTAAAATGCACTTTTAAATAGAAAGGCTCGAAACCCAGTCTTAAGAGTTGTCGAGCCACAGCAAGATATATTTTTTACTTTACCTACTAATTTACCATCCTACGAAGGGGAATGGCGATCACTTCATGCTGTGTGCTATGCGCTCTTGAACTGGGTTTTGACCTCTGTAAAGTTACTATCTCATGAGGACAAGCCATAATGAATTTCTTCAAAGATAAAAATTACCTAAAGTTTGTTGCCTTGATTCTGGGAACTGCTGTCTTAACCTCCATACTACTAGGTTACGACGGGGTAATTACTGTAGAGGTCAGACCCTATAGTGTTCGGCTCGTGCTGGATGGTAGGCATGACCATCTAATTGACTTTCCCCCTACACTTGATGAGCAACGCATTCTACCAGAAAAAAGCAAAACTTACCTAACCTTACCTAAGCAAGTAATATCCTAATTTGCTCCTTTGGCATCTGGTGAGCATGCTGACTAGTTGGATACCTAAGCTAGGAAAGTGATCTGGCTTAGGCATCCAACAACTACTCGAAAAGTTCCGCAGGTGGCGTAGCGAATCGAGACTGATCGGGACCCGCAGCTGGGCGGGCGAATACCGCCTGATTACGAATTGCCAAGATTTTATCTTCGTCGCGGATCAAAGATGGGGTAAACTCAGATCGCACTTGAATTAAATCTAGTACATCCACCTTCCCCGGCTTACCTTGATAATACGCTGACTCAGCAGCCTTTCTGACAGCGTTGGCAATTTCCGCTGGTGTGCAAAGTCGGTAATCCCTGAGTAAAATTCGCCACTGCTCGTCCGACCAAGGTGATTTGTCAGGATTGCGAAACTCTGGGAAATATTTGGATATGTGCAAGTTAAAAATCTCATACATCGCCCCCTCATGAGGCAAATCGATAAAGAAAATATCGTCAAATCTTCGGATCAGTTCCGGGGGCAGCATCCCTAACCTATTCACTGTTGCCATCATGTAAACTTGTGATTGATGCTCTTGCATCCAAGTTAAAAGTTTCCCAGAAAGCCGTCGTGCCACACCTCCATGCATCCGAGTCCCACCCAGCAAAGCCTTTGTCAAAGTCATCAAAGTAGAGGGTAACAGGAGCAAGGCTTTGAGCCAATTCTAGTAAAAATCGGAGGTTTCGCTCTGACTCATAAGAAGTGGCACCGCGCAGTCCACCCCAGTCAGCTGCCAAAAGTGGCACTCCCATTTTCTTAGCTGCAAGCTTAGCACTCAAACTCTTACCCGTCCCTGGTGGTCCCCAGAGGATCATGCCTTTAGGAAACTTTAGCCCGTACTGTTCAGCTTCCGGGTCTAGCAATGCTGTCACCCTGTCAAGTGTTTCTTCTAGCAAGTCCAGCCCCCCAGCGTTTGGGACATCTGGCTCATTCAGGTATTCCAACCCCCGCCCCCGCAACTTAGAAACCTTGTGATTGAGTACTTCAACTGCCAATTCCTCAATTGTTCCTGCAAAGGCAAGACTACGCTCTAACACCAACTGAATCTCTCCCAAGGGCAACCCTTGACAAGCTCGAACTAGGGGAACTTGAGCCAGTGGATCGTCTTTACCTATACTAGAGGAATTTCTGCTGACAAAATCTGCAACCGTATTGCGTACCTGCTCGCGCCCAGGTAGGGGATTGGAAAGAATAGGAATCAAGGCTTGCAAATTCAAGGGTAGATCGACATAACTATCTAGTAAAACCCAAAACTGCTGGCTTGTTGCCCAAGACGCTTGGTAGAAAGCGTTCATCAATTGGTAGGAACGTCGTTCACTCACTTGACCAATGCTGTCAAACTCCAGCACTCCCTCTAACAGGTAAATTCCTGCCTGCTTCTTCTCCAACAAAAACTGCGGCACATCCTTATCTGGAACAATATCTGTATCCTGCAAAATGCATTTACTTTGGAAAGAATGTTCCACCACCTGCTGAAGACAGGAATAACCGGGATTCCAGTAATAAACGGGCATTGAACGTTCGACACCCCATTTGTAAAACTGGTTCAATATACTTGCCCTATCAGTCGCATGATACTCCAAACCAACTATTGGAGTGCCTTGGTTAGCTAAAGCTGGCCAATCATTCATGAAGTGCATACAATACTACCACCAAAGCATTCATTGACTACCTCCATTACAATGTGAAGTACCTACGCCGACAGCTGGGCAGTACGGCGTAGGCTTCGGGTAAACTCCCGAATTTCCATCAAGGTACTCATAGAACCCGAAGATTCTATTATCAATTTTCCTCTCCGGCTTTTTATAGTAGGGAAAACCCCCAACCCTACTCGTTTGATGTTGACACTCGCGTTGATATCGCGATCCATGACAACATTACACGCTTTGCAATCATGAATCCTATCTGACAATTCTTTCAAAACATAGGCATCACAATTGCAACAAATTTGGGAAGTGTAGTTTGGTTTCACTTTGATAACCTGTCCCCCAGTTTTCTCGACTATGTAAGACAAAATATCAACAAACTGACCGAACCCTGCATCTAAGAAACTTTTGTTTAATCCACTTTTTTGGGCTTGATGATTTGGTAGAAACTTACCGCTTTCATCTTGTTTAGGTTTGTTTCGTCTTGTTAGATTTTTTAAGTCTAAATCTTCTACAAAAAAGACTTTCTTACCAGTTCTCGTTAATCTATGACTTGTTTTAAAATGATGGTCAAGACGAGAACGAGAAATTTTTTGATGTAACTTAGCTTCCTTTTTAGCTAATTTACGCCTTTTAGCACTCCCTTTTTTCTTGGCAGACTTCTTTTGAGATATCTTTGCTAGTTGGTCTTGATTTTTCCGGAATGCTTTTACTGATGGTAATAGCTCGCATTCAGAAGTGGCAATAAAGGTGTCCCCATCTAGTACCGCATCTAAACCACTAGAATTCTCAACAGTTGGAACAATTTCTATAGACGGGACATCAGATACCTTCCTGTCTTCCAGCGATAAATTTATATACCAGCCGTCCACTTTTTTTGAAACAATGCAGGTTTTGACCTTGAAACCATCTGGCAAAGGACGGTGAAGAATAATCTCGACTTCCCCTATCTTGGGTATTTTAATAAAATTTCTTTTGAGCCAACTATCCAAAGCTTGTGGATAAGTAAAGGACTTGAAACTTGATTCTGATTTATATCTAGGTTTGCCGCACTTTCGTCCATTCTTATCTCCTTTGATATAACGGTCAAAGGCTAAATGAACTCTTTTAACAATATCCTGTAAAACTTGAGAATAAACATCCCCAAGATTTAACAACTCTCCAGACCACTTAACCAGAATTAAGTCCTCTTTGAGGAAAGGCAATAAATCTTGATGAGTATTGTAGGTAGGATTAACTCTGAGATCCGGAAGTGGACAAGAAATAACTGAACAGCTATTTATCGAACACCGATTATTTTCCCACCAATCCAATTTATCTCCCAGCATTCTATTATAAAGATACTGACATAATCTCTTAACATAGTTTAACTTATGCTTTTGTTCAGTGCTGGGCTGAATCCCGTACTGGTAGCTTACTCTCACTTTTGTCTCACCTCCAAATTAACTATCAGTGTTGCCTTTTACTACAATTCATAATATCACTAATTTACCTACTTTTCAAGAAACCTCGATAGAGGTTTCTTTTATGAAATAGTCTGCTTTCGTACCATACTATGCACAAACCTTGGGTGATAGTCCGGTGGCTATCACCATAAGAGCAAAGTATTATGTGCCGATTCCGTAATCGTAACGATGAATCGCGGCATCTTATGGGCTCACGTCGTCTGGCATTCGCCTTCTTTATAGATAGTCTTTGATCCACCACAAAAATAGTAACGATTGCAAAGGAGTGCGCTCGCTCTTATGAAGAGTAACAGTTTTGTCGCTACTTCACTGCAGTAGAAACACCATCATTTCTTTATCGCTGTTTGTTTAAGGTAAATATGAAAAAACAGATTGTTAGCATTGGAACTGCTCTAATATTTTCGCTCATTACAACTACCCTGGAACTAGATAAAGTAAAGGCGAATTCGATGACTGCACCTGCATGTAAGGATGTTCCTTCATGTATAGTGACTGGCACTGTTATAATTGGTGGCATATTGTATTACGTAATTAAAAACACTGCGACAGGTGTAATACGTAGAGTACCTGCCAAGCAAGTTTCACCACCAATTCACAGAACTCAGGGTGACTATAGTCTACCAGGAAGTAGGATTGAAAAACAGGGTTTTGTTTTCAGTGAGGAAGAATGTGAGATGTTTGCTAGGGAACAAGAAAGAAAGTATGGCGGTAAATGGACAGCCATTACTCATAGAATCCCTATGAACACTCCCGAAGGAGATATGAGTACACGTCCGGGCTATATATGCGCCGCTGAAAGAGAATCGTAAGGAGGAGTGATATGCCAATACCAAGAGTAAAAATTGATTCAGACAAGTCCCACATCTATCTCAAATACTACTTGAAAGGAGAACAGTACAATCCCAAAATATCACACACAAGAAGTGATAATACAAAGGTCGAATGGATACTAAACCAATATCATTGGGAACAAAGAAAGATTCATGAAGAACCTGCTTTAATAATCTCACGGAGATTCAAGACTCATTACTTTGTCTATGAAATCCACAAAGAGTCTAGAAATCCGGATAATGAACAGGAGTTCTTAGAGCTTGAATGTTCAAACTATATTAAGTACAAAGAAATCTGGAGGTGTTATTATAAGACGCAACACATAGATCAACTTGATTTAAATCCATTAGTAGAGGACTTAGTTGAACATACTGGAAATCTTTTCTTATTTCCTTATCAAACTTTAGACGATTTAATTAGAAACAACATAATAATGGGTTGGAAAAGAGAAGAAATAGTTTCTTCTCTTCATAATCTGCTCAAACTAAATTCTGAACTCTTATCAGAATATGAAAGAGAAAGAGTAGAACAAATCAAACACTGGGTTAGCCAAAATCCAGAAGTTTTGATGACAGAAAAGGAGACTTACCAGCATAAATAATCAAATTGACACCTAAAAACGTTATACCTGGTAGCCTCGAAAGCAATGGGTCAAGAAATTAAATGAATTGACCCATTGCTGGTATTTATATTGGGGACGCCACTTGCTACAACTTTGGGAACCAAAGCAAAAAATATTCGTTTCATTGATTAAATGAAATGAATTTAATTACCACGTTAAACGTGGCGGAGCCAAAAATGCCGCTAACGCGGCTATGAGCATGAAGTCAATAAATTAAAAAAAGGAACTTCATGACTACCGCCAAAGCTCGTACTAATATGGCTCACAACGGAAACGGAACTGCTGCTAAAGCTGCTAACACAAAAGCTACGGTACCAACCCAGCCTACAGCAAAAGCCACAGTTGAAGACCAAGCGATCGCATTGCTCAAAGAACTTCGCAACACAGTCTTCAAAGAATTCGGAGTCAAACTGCAAGTTCGGAATCAGCGGATCGCCACCAAAGTAGGTCACGCCAGCCGAGAGAAAATCGGACTTGACATTGCAGCCCAAGTCAAAAAGAAGAACGGGAAAAAGTTGGACTGGAACCGCTGGAACAACAAAGTATTCGTCCGGCTCTTCGGAGCGCCAGACGCTCTCAAACATCCCACAGAAGTCGTAGCACTCGCCTTAGCGATGCTTTACGACACCATCGATTCAACTCCCGAACAGGCAATTGCTGACCTGGTGGAATTCAATCGTCAAAGTCTAGAAAAACGTAACTCATTCAATAATAAAGAAGAGGACGACGAAGACCTCGAAGACTTGGAAGACCTTGATGATGAGGAAGAGGACGAAGAGGACGAAGACGAGGAAGATGAATTCGACCCAGTCAGAACTTACGCATTGACAAATGAGACAATAAATGCAGTGGAGAAAAAAATAAAA
>JAQYWP010000042.1 GCA_029379285.1 Rhizonema sp. PD38 | reverse complement strand
AGAATATATGGTGCATTCGGAATATTATATTTACGACGAGTCGCTTCAATCTTTTGAGCATCCGAGCAGTGATAAAAAAGTTGTGATGCTGCTAAGGGAGTTACAAAAATCCGTTCTGGGGCGATATTTTTTGAGTAGTTGCAAAAATCGTTTTTAGTCGATTGAGATATACATAAAACCCATGAGTCAAAGTCTAGACTTTTTAATGCTTGTACAACATTATCAATATTTTGTTGCCTTTTTTCAAAAAACTCAGGGTACAAAAATGGAATCATATCATTCACTGTGAGAAACTTTTGTATATGACTTGCTTCTCTAACTTGTGGCGGAATTGCATAGAAAGGCGAGTGATAGATATCATAGTCCGCCAAACTTTTAGTATCAATTCGTTCAGAAAAAATTTGTGTCTGACGAGCAACATTAATCACTATTTTCCTAAAAGCTTTTAGCGGTATTTTCTGTAGTTTTGAGGTAGTATCAATCTGGGAATTGAGTAAGCGGAGAGTTTCGTTGAGACTTCGCCTCAACTTCCAGCTTTTGTGAAATAGAGGTACTTCTACCAATTCTGGATTCGATTCTAAGTAGTTGACAGCGGTAAATATGTTATAAGCATCACCACTAACGTAGAAAAATAGGTTACAATCTTTTGCATTCTTTAGTCCGTAAGCTAGATTCTCAACAACTCTGAAAATTCCCGCCTTTGCGTTGAAATAGTGACCGTGTGCTAAAACTGATACGTCATAAACAATTTTCATAATTCTTGATCATTAGCAATCAGGTAAAAGCTGTTCTTCTTCGCCTGCATTCTCTACTGTTTGTTCAATAGATTTTCAAGCTTTGCGACCAGATCACCTATAATACCGGATTCGATTGCCATGCCAAGAAAAGAAAGAGAGGTTTTAGTTTACATATTTAAGTTTGCTGCGTATGATGACTGATGCAATGGAGGAGCGAGAGTCACCTGAACTGGTAGACGACAAGCGCCATAACCTCTATCGCCTACTAAGTCTGTCGGGCCAGAACTAACTTCCCAATTCAACGCGCCAGTAACAGCATCTAAAGGATAAGTATTTGAATGTATTGCCATAGATACTGAATAGACATTTGGATGCAGTGGATTTCTATCTATATAAAAGTGAACTTCGTGGATACCAGTTGGTAACTCTAATGTAGGTTGGTCGTGATCGGAGTCAAGAGTCATGACCCTATTACCATCTACAGTATCAAAACCAATTCCAATAGCTAAATCTGATACTTCCCGAAAACACTGAACAGTAAAGATAAGTTCTATTGGTTGCCCATAGCTAAGACTAGTTTCTGGGGCTAAGCGAATCCGAAGTAAACGAGCCTTTTGTCCAAATTCACTATTTGTTCTCCGCAGCGAATCTAAGTTAATGTCAAAGTTGGACGTAGAGGATTGAGCAGAATAGCGTTGGATTGCATCTTCAACATTGTTAATCGTCTTGCTAATTCCCTTTTCTAGATAAATTGCTTGAGAACACAACCGCCTGACTGCTTGCATATTATGGCTAACGAACAGTATTGTGCGACCACCTTCTGCAACCTCTCCCATTTTGCCAAGGCATTTTTTCTGAAAAGTAGCATCCCCTACTGCTAACACTTCATCTACAATCAATATTTCTGGTTCTAAGTGAGCAGCTACAGCAAAAGCCAAACGCACATACATACCAGAAGAATAGCGCTTAACTGGGGTATCTAAAAACTTTTCAATTTCCGAAAACTCGACAATCTCATCAAACTTGCGTTGAATTTCAACCTTACTCATCCCCAGAATTGCACCATTTAGAAAAATGTTCTCTCTTCCAGTTAGTTCTGGGTGAAAACCTGTACCAACTTCCAATAAACTAGCAACTCGCCCTTTGATGCGGACTGAACCACGCGTAGGCTCAGTAATTCTACTGAGAACTTTGAGAAGTGTTGATTTTCCAGCACCATTGCGCCCAATAATGCCAATTTTGTCACCCTGCTTAATCTCAAAAGACACATCTTTCAGCGCCCAAAACTCCTTCCGGGTGTCCTCAACTTCCTTTCTAAAATTAGGGTTAAGAACATTCTTCAGAGATTTTGCCGCTTCCGTCATTGCTCCCCGGAAAGTCTTATAACTGTAAATTCCTTCCTCCTGATATCCAAGAACGTACTTCTTAGCTAAATTTTCCACCTTAATAACAGTGTTTGACATCTCCCTGATTCCCGTATAATTTCCAGCGCTACAACAGTCCCAAATAATTCGTACAATTTTCTCTATTTCTTCTCTTGGCGCTCTTGGCGCGGACAGATTCTTACGGAGGGAAACCAACGCCAGATGCCTACGGAGGGAAACCCTCCTGCAGCACTGGCTCCTCCTGCGAACTGTCCTTGTCTAAAGCCCTACCCTTCGGGAACGGCTTCGCCGAACGGGCATGGCTGCGCTAAGGCGGTTCATTAAAAAAAATTTATACCACCAATACAAAATTGATATAAAACTAAATCACATCAGCAAAAGTACGTTCCATCTTACGGAAGTACCAAATCCCACTCCAGAGCAGCAACGCCACTATTACCAGAGACAGTGCAAAACCCGGTAAATATATCTGTGAGGAGCCGTGCAAAATTGCCCAACGGAAACCGTCAATGACTCCTACCATTGGGTTGAGTGAATACAGTAGCCGCCACTGTTCGGGTATCCTACTGCTGCTGAAACCCACAGGCGAAATGTACAAACCGAACTGGACAATAAACGGTACGATAATACGGAAATCGCGATACTCCACAGTCAACGCTGCAAGCCATAACCCTGCCCCGATTGAAGCAGCAAAGGCAATGAGAATAAACAGTGGCAGTGTCAGAATGCGCCAATCAGGGATAAAGTTGTAGTAAGCCATCAACCCCAACAAAATCATCCCAGAAATCAAGAAGTCTACAAAGCTGACAATCACTGCACTCGTTGGCACGATCAAACGCGGAAAGTAAACCTTAGAAAGCAAATTGGCGTTGTTCACCAAACTGTTACTGCATTCTGTCAGTGCTCCAGAGAAAAACTGCCAAGGCAGTAGAGCTGCAAACACCAGAATTGGGTAAGGCGCATTACCTTCACTGGGTAGCTTTGCCAGAGTACTAAACACAAATGTAAACACCAGCATCGTTAAGAAGGGTCGAATCAATGCCCATGCCATCCCAATAACAGTCTGCTTATAGCGTACCAAAATATCTCGCCAGGCGAGAAAGTAGAATAATTCTCTGTATTTCCACAGATCTTTCCAATATTGACTCTCAGTTCTACCTGCCTCAATGATAAGTTCTTTACCGCTCATCTAGATCGCCCCCCGTATTCTGCATCAATAATAAATGAGATTTTGGGTAATTTGGCGATCGCTCTGGTTGACAAGTTATCTTTTCTAAGACTTTTTCAATCCCATCGACCATTTTGTCTACACCAAATTTAGAGATAATATGCTGGCGACACCTCTGGGCTAGATGAGGATCGCGATCTCTCCAATCCATCATTCGGCTGAGAGTTGCTGATAAGTCTCGCTCGTTTCCCGGCTCAAAAAGTCCATTTTTAAACTCTCCTGTTAATATTTCTGAAATCCCACCAATTCGGCTTGCAACTACAGGAGTTCCACTCGCCATTGACTCAACAATGACTCGCCCAAAAGGTTCGGACCACAGACTGGGTAAAACTGTGATATCACTGATCTGATAAAGACTGGTTGTATTCGTAATATGACCGAGGAAGTTTACATGATTTTCAATTCCCAAGTTGATTGCGAGTTGTTCCAATGCTTTTTGGTATTCTTCTCCTTGATTTAAAGGCTTTCCAGCAATTAATAACTTAGCTGTATTACTCAATAACAACGAAGCAAAAGCTTTGAGCAGTGTTTCTAACCCTTTTACTTGATCTATTCTGCCCACATAAGATATCACTCGAATATCTTCAGGAATATTCCATTCCTTTCTCATGAGAGAATATTTGTTTAAAGGTTTGTATACATCTAAGTGAATTCCGTTGTGAACCACATCAATTATATCTTCTTTATAGCCACGCTTCACCCAATCTAATTTCGTTTGATTTGAAACGGCAATAAAATGCTGTACACCTTTCAATCCTAAATTCCACTGAAATTGAATATTTGAGAGCGAAATAAAGTGCTTGACTCCTTTTGGTCCCTTGTTCCACTGCCATGTAGGCACAATAAGTGGAGGAGGTAAATGGAGATAACAAACTAAAGGAATGTGTTGTGCTAAAGCGAGAGCATGTCCGAAAGGAGTGTCTTGAAATTGATTACAAAGGATGATAGTATTTTTAATAAGTGTAACTTTTTTGATAACTTTTTTAAGATCTGCTACAAAACTAAAAAGATGGCTCGGTCGATAAATAATAAATCGATTTACCTTTAATGTTTGTCGGCAAAATTCTTGATAATGCTTAAGTAAATTTCCTTCTTTAGTATAGATGAGAGTGATCTGATGTCCCCGCTGTTGTAAACCGAGACAGAAGTCAAATAGAACGACTTCTTGTCCACCCCGAGTAGAAGAAGGTTCTGGCTCTAAAACTAGAATATGCATAAAACTTAGCACCCCTTACAAATCTCACAAAACCAAAGAAGAATTCAAATTTCAAAAAAATATGACTAGACGCTCTCGAAACTTGAAGAGCTATTTGCTGACTGCTAATTGCTGACTGCTTGTTTGTATTAATCTGTGTTTCATAACTTTTTCAATTGCATCAACCATTGTGTCCATACTAAATTTGGACACAATATGCTGGCGACATCTCTGGGCTAGATTGGGATCTTGATCTTTCCAATTTAGTAGACGATTGAGAGTCACTGATAAATCTTGCTCGTTTCCCGGCTCAAAAAGTCCAATTTGAAATTCTCCTGTGAGAATTTCCGCAATACCGCCAATGCGGCTGGCGACTACAGGAGTTCCACTCGCCATTGACTCAACAATTGTTCGTCCGAAAGGCTCTGGCCATATACTAGGTAAAACTGTTATGTTGCTAATTTGATAAAGACTTGTAGTATCCGTGACATAACCGAGGAATTTTACATCATTCTCTATACCCAACTCAATTACGAGTTTTTCTAAAGATTGTTTGTATTCTTCTCCTTGGATTAAAGGTTTTCCAGCAATTAATAATTGAGTATTAGCATTAGTTTTTCGCAACAAAGCAAAAGCTTTGAGCAAGATTTCTAATCCTTTTTCTTTATCTATTCTCCCAACATACAATATCGATTTAACATCTTCAGAAAGATTCCAAAGATTCCTCACTGCTAAAAAATTAGTTGTATTTTTATAAGTTTCTAGGTCAATCCCGTTATATACAACATCAATTTTTCGCTCCATCTCCTCTTGATAGCCGCTATTTACCCAGTCTAACTTAGTTTGATTTGAAACTGTGATGAAATGTTTTACCTTTTTTATAGCAAAACTCCACTGATATTTATGAATTGTCCCTAAAAGGAAATATTTCCAGCGCTTTATTCCTTTATTGCCCATCCATGCCGAGGATGGCGGAGCTACAGGAGGATAATGGAGATAACAAACTAAAGGAATATTTTTTGAGAAAGCTAAAGCTGAAGCAAAGGGAGTGTCTGTGGCTTGATTACAGAGGACAATACTATTTTCAGTTTTGGGAATATTTCTAGTAACTTTCCAAATATCAGCTAAAAAACTCAGAATATGTTGCGGCTGAGAGTTGATGAATTGGCGAACCTTGATGACACAGTAACAAAACTCTCGATATTGCTCGAGAAGATTCTCTTCTTTTGTGTAAAGCAAGGCGATCTTATGTCCTCGCTGAGCTAAACCGCGACAGATATCTAACAATACTAATTCTTGTCCCCCACGGCGAGAGGAAGGATATGGTTCTAAGACAATAATGTGCATGGTAGTAAGCGTCTTCCCTGAAAATACAAAAATTAGGAATTAGCGCAAGTATTCAGTAGTCAACTATCAGTTATCAGCAATCTTTCTTATCGGTTGATGCAGGTTGGTTGAGTATTCACGGCGATTATTTGTAGCTGACTGCTAACTGAAGAAGGCTAAATGCTTAGGAATTAGCTGAAAAAACCTAATAGACGTTGATGCAGGAGATGAGTGAGGTTTCGCACTCCATCGTATCCATGAGGACCAAACAAATGAAGCATTGCGATCGCCAAACTCAAGCGCACGAACTTTTCCGATAAACAGACTTGTGGATGGTGTTGAAAAGCTAAGGTACGATAATGAATTGCCTGTTTGTAGTCTCCTTTATCTATAGCGAGCCATGCTAAACCCAGCGTGAAATTTGCATAAGCTCTATTTCTTAAATACAGCAAATCTAATGGCACAGATTGAAATGTTTTTTCGATCACTATACGAAGACTCTGGATCATTTTCTGACGATTTTGAGTCGCATTATTAGGATGCTGTCGATAGCAGGTTAAAGGTTCTTTGACTACTCCAAATGAATAACGAGCCGCGATCCGAAGCCACATATCCCAATCTTCTGCAAAAGCGAGACTGGGATCGAAGACTCCTACTTCGTCAAAACAACTACGACGAATCATCGTTGAACTCCCAGTAGAAATCATGTCATTTTCAATCAGTTGCTTCCAGACATCACCTTCTACATGAGAAGCAAAAACTCTCCCAGTTGGCTCACCCAAAGTATTAATCAGAGCTGTCCAGGTATAAACTAACCCTACTTCTGAACGCTCTGCCAGATAATGCACTTGTTTTTCTAACTTAGTTGGCTCCCATAAATCATCCGCATCTAGAAATGCCACATACTCTCCTTGAGCATGGATAATACCTTGATTGCGAGCTGTCGATACACCTTGGTTTCTCTGCGAAATCAGTTTGACTCGCGAATCTGTGATGCCAGCTGCCCATTCTAAAATCCGATCAGAACTGCCATCATTCACAATCAAAATTTCAAAATCTGTGAAAGTTTGTTGTAAAACACTTTCTAGAGTTTCTGGCAAATAATTCATTGCATTGTAGGCGGGAATGACAACAGAAACCTGTGGCATATTTCATCTCCTTGTTTACTAGAAGAATACATTCGTCATAATTCTCCTGAATTTTGCACAACTTGCAGGTGTATCATGAGGTACCCACAAGTTTTGATTTTTGAAAATAAGAACATTTTTCGACTCCGACGTGCTATGATTTAAAATTAAAAAAATGCTTTAAGAAAACACTTGAACTCTTTATGCTGACTACTGTATCAACATAAAGTCTCGCAGTTGCTGACCTATTACCTCAGGCGAGAAGTAATTCTCGACTCGACAACGAGCAAGCTTACCTAACTGGATTCTCCAAACGTCATTGTCCAAAACATGACCCAGAGCAGACGCTAATGCGGTTGCATCTTCCCGTGGCACGACGAGTCCACCGGAAACTGAGCCTCCTTCCAGAATGTCTGGTATACCCGGAACATCAGTGGCTATTATAGGTAGACCGCAAGCCATTGCTTCCAATGGTGCTATGGGAAAACCTTCTTGGCGGGATGAAAGGGTATAAACGTCAGCTGCTGACAAGTAACGCTGAAGTATAGTGTGATCGTTCACAAATTCGTCCCGCCACATAACCCCTCGTAACTGCATAGTTGCAATGCATTTATCGAGTTTGTCAGCATCCGGACCTGTCCCTACAAGCAGGAGTCGGAGGTCTTGATCTGGGCGATCGCGGCAGATTCGATCCCAAACAGTTAAAAGAATATCTAACCCTTTGCGATAAAAATCAATTCGCCCGTGACACACCACTACCTTAGCATCAAGAGGAATGTCAAGCGCTAATCGTGCCTCACTGCGGTCTATAGCACTCCATCTTACCGCATCCATAGGATCGAAAATATGTGCGATCTTGGTTGATTTTATTTTGTAACGAGAACTAACCCGCTCAATCTCTGTTTTTGTAGAGATAATCACACCCGTACATTCCCGAAACGCCAAATCTCGAACGGGGTATTCGAGCCAACTATGTGTCTGATCGGCACCTTGGAAAGTCGCGAACACTGGTATACGCATTCGTTGTCCTAAAAGTACACAAGTGTCAAAACGGGCGTACTCATACTCTTGGCACAAAATAGCTTGACAACCTTCACGTCGAATCTCTTGAGCTAGTAACTCCACAGGCGTCGATAAATAAGAACCTATACTTTGAGCAACATTCTTAAATTTTGTCAATAGGGAATGACGCCGAATATTAGGGTCTTTAATGTCTCTAAATGTCTGACCCTTATTTGCACCATAAAGATTTAGTGCCTTGTGTCGAATGGCACGGTATATAAGATACCTTTTAGGAACAGGTAATACACAAATTGTCGTTCCAGTTGGAGCGTGGGTGAAGCGTCTGGGTTCAGTAAAACGGGCGGAAATACAGAACAGTACTGTCCTGACACCAACCTGTTTCAAAGCATTGATGTAACCAAACATCCAGCTTCCAATAAACTCATTGCAGAAAGTTTCAAATGAAATATTGATGTGTTCTAAAAAATCATCTATTAAGTCTATACAGTGCAGTAGTGCGATTCCTGGCTGTAATTTTTGACTTTTTATAGGTAACTCGGTGCTTTCATATTCCAGCATTGTTGGTGTTTCCACAATTTCATCCACATACTTAACATAAAAATGGCTCCGTACATTATTCCTAAATCGCTTCCAAATTATATATTTTGAGGTCACTGCTTACACAGAGTGCGTATCCTCAACTATTTTGGCATCCCGTGTCACATTTGAAATACGTCGTCGTAGAGCATAAGTTAACTTTAGCAGTTTACTGTAACCATCAAATCCAAACAATTGTAGTGCTGCGATCGCCAAACTTAACCGAATATACTCGCGTGAATAGCGTGTTTGAGAGTTATGTGCAACCGCTAAACTGCGATAGTGGATTGCAAGTTTGTAATTATTACTACTTTGCAAAGCTTTCCAAGCCAAACAAAGGTTTGCATAACTGTAACTGCGATTCTTCAAGTACCAAGTTTCTGATGGTGCCGATTGAAATGTTTTTTCAATGACTTGATGAAATGCTTCTTCCATCACTTGACAATTTTTAGACATACTATTAGGAACTTGTCTATAATATGCTAGAGGTTCTTTAATCACTGCAAAAGGATACTCAACAGCTATCCGAATCCACATATCCCAATCTTCGACAGAACGTAAACATCGGTCAAAGACACCCACTCTATCAAAACAACAACGACGAACCATCACCGAAGGACAAGCAATCGTATTCCACTGAACAATTTGTTCCCATGCACATCCTTCGACATTGGACTTCAGTACGCGACCAGTAGATTTTCCCCCCACGTCCACTAAAGCCATCCAAGCATGTACCAAGCCAACCTCCGGATACTTGTCCAAACAAGAGACTTGCTTTGCTAATTTCGTTGGCTCCCACAGATCATCTGCATCCAAAAACGCAATATAATCAGCTTGAGCATGATAAATACCAGTATTGCGAGCTCCTGGTAGACCTTGGTTTTCTTGCGAAATTAATTTCACTCGCGAGTCTTTGATTGCACTCGCCCATTCCACAGTGTTGTCAGAACTCCCATCATTAATAATTAAGACTTCAAATTCAGTAAAAGTTTGATTTAGAACACTCTCCAAGGTTTCTGGGAGATACTGCATGGAATTGTATGCGGGGATAACAACAGAAACCTTCAGCATATTTTTGTCTCAAATAGTTTAGTTATAAAATTAGGTTAAAGCAATTTCTGACAACCCAAACGGTTTCGTCAATTACGCTTGCACTCATCTAATATATACATGAAGTTGTGTCCGGAAGTCGTGCTTGGGCTGAATTATCTTCTTCACAATGATCGGTTCGTGCCGAAGTTAAATTTGACAACCTAATCACTTTCGCTGGGTTACCTACAGCTACAGCCCCTTCAGGAACATCTTTCACTACAACCGAACCTGCTCCAATGACGGCATTATTCCCAATAGTAATTGGTCCAATAATCACTACATTAGAACCAACTTCCACATTGTCTCCTATTTCGGGTGAACCAGTATATGAACCATCTGGAAGTTTTTTGTTACCAATGGTTGTCGAATGTCTAATAATACAATTATTACCAATTATAGTTCCATTATTCACGACTAAACCAACACCGTGAATCAGTCTTAGGTCTGATCCTATTTTGGTATCCCAAGGCAATTCAACGCCTAATAGCCACTCCACAATTAGTGTATAGAAGTTGCGGAAAAAACCAGATATAAAAGGTACGGGCAAACGTCCTAGTATCTGCGTTGATCGGAACATTAATAATATGAAACGGGATTTTGAACTTCCTTCTTTATTCACTTCCCAATCTTGGAAAATATAATTAATAAAGTTATTCATTTTCTAATTTCTCAAAAATGACATAGATATAGATATAGATATAGATATTGTATTCTTGGATATATAATTAACAAGACTCAACCTTTTATAAGTCCTACAAGCTAATAGTTCAAGATACTGATACCTTAAATCCTACACTCTCCTTCACTATTTGTATCCACGGGTGATACCCCCTGAAGTTCCGCTCAGCAATCGCATGTACTCAAACTTATCTGTTGCCTGAAACTTGCTCCTCCCCATGGAAAAAATCGCTAAAAAATGAATTCAGACTCATTTAAAATTGATTTTAACTGGTTATGAGGATCTAGTTATAAGACTAACGCTGTTTTTTGTGGATTCATGCGTCCCCAAACTAGATGGTGCATCGTCCCAGTTCCAACCAGTGATCGCCAAAGCCGTGAACCAGTAGGAAAAGAGAATAGTATGACTCCAGATGTTGTCACTCAGCATCCCTGCTAACATGGCAAACATCACAGCTAACAGGATGACACACAAATTACGCTGTGGACTTTTAGGAGGTGCCGCTCGAATTAACTGAATTAGGCGTATACCTTGAGCTACGAAAAAGCTTATATAAGTCACAAATCCAGTAATTCCTCCTTCTATCAGAGCGCGGATGTAATCATTATGAGGAAGATAGCCATTACCACCAGCCTCAATGCTTAATCCCAAACCAAAACCAAGAAACGGAGACTGCGGGAAAATCTTACTCATCAGAAAAGTCCATTGAGCAAGCCGCCAGTTAAAGCTATTATTATCTCCTTGAGATAAAAGAATTGCGCGCGACGTATCAAGATCTGGATTCAAGAGTGGTGTATTGCTCAGCGATCCTAAGCGTTCTCTTCCAAAATCTGAATTGGCAAACAACCCGATAATGACAGCAAAAAAGAGCGCTCCGCCAATCAAGTTGAGAAAGCTCAATCTCGGTATCACCAAAACTAGAACAAAAGCAGCAAGCATTGTCAAGCCAGTTAAGGCTTTAGTACTTACAAAGCATAATGCTAGTAAGCCCATGATCAAAAACCACGGGAACTTTCGCTTAGAGTTCGTTAGCTTCCAGTAAGTAAGAGAGATAAACAGTAACAGAGTTGTGGCAAAAGCATTTGGGTGCCCCATTGTCCCTTTAATGCGAGATATTTCCGCAACTGGCATTGCACCAATAGCACCACCCCCGTTCAAAAAGTCAGGCAACAGAGAAGGGACAAACATCTGCATTAGCGCCACTGTCACTGGGATCACGAGTGATAAAAACAGCCATGCGATCGCTTTTTGAGGAGGTAATCGATCCTTCAGTTGCATAACCAGCAAGTAGATCATCACCCAACTAAACAGACGTATCCACTCACGGATACTTCCTGGTAGATAGTCAGCATTTAGTCCTACCCCTTCCAAAGGTAAGAGTATAACCCACAATCCTTGTAGCAATACCCAACCGACAAAAAACCACCAAAAACTGTCAGTGTAGATTCGCCGACCACGCAGGAGTGTTACGGTGAGGTAAAGCAAAGTTAAGCCGTCCATCCCAAGAGCATATATGGCTGGTATTTGCTTACCTGAAAAAGGATCGAGACAAGTACGCACTGCCAATAAATTCAGTACAGCTTGCTCAAAATGCGTAAAGAAGTAAACAACTATTGGCACTGCAACTACAGGTAAAAATAGATAAAGAGGGTTAACACCTGCTGTAAACCCTGCAACTGCACCAATAGTTATCCCAGCTAGACTAAGCCAGATGACACCAGAGTAACGATTTAGTTTATTGGTAAACATCTTTACCTAAACCTCATCTCGTTCTACAAACCTTTGGCGGTAACCTCCAAGACCTGTCAAACGCTTTTTGGGCTGGTAACCATTTACAGGATAGCGGTAATACTTTTCTGTTAAATTAGTCATTCCATTCACCACTATACCTAACATCGGAATGCGATTTCTCGTTAACTCTGATACTGCTCTTGATAATACCTCCTTAAGTGTGAAGCCGGGACGTGTGACTAAAACAACTCCGTCACAGTGACGACTCAAGCTAGAGGCGTCAGCGCAAGCACTTAAAGGCGGAGTATCTATAATCACTAAATCGTATTCTTGTGATGCGTCTTCAATGAGAGACTTCATCGCCACGGAATCCAGCAACTGCGAGGGGCGTCTGCGTAGTTCTCCACAAGTCAATATATCAAGGTTCTCAATCTCTGTTGGCTGCACTGCTTGTTGTAAAGATAATCCTCCCTCAATCACATCTGTAATCCCTGGTTTAGGGGATAATTTGAACAAGTTATGTTGTACTGGTCTGCGTAGATCGGCATCAATGATCAATGTTCGCCAAGATAACATAGCGGCGACGGCTGCTAAGTGCGAGGCAACGACCGACTTACCCTCTCCAGATATAGTGCTTGTGACAACAAGCGATCGCAATTGGTCAGAATTACGAAACTCAAGCGTTTTGAAGAGCATCCGGTAAGGCTCAACAAACCCAACATTATCTAAAAATCTTTCAGCAGGCGCAAGAGAGAGAGTCTGTGCTGTTAAACGAGGTAATACTCCTAACAATGGCAGCTTCAGCAGTTCTTCTGCTTCTGCAGCATCGCGCAGTGTATTGTCCATGACTTCTAACAGCAGCACAATGCCAATTGCTAAGACACTTCCAAAGGCAGCCGCCACAACTAAGACAACTTTCTGCTTGGGTGAAGTGGGTTTAGTCGGTGGTTGAGCCGCCTCAATAATTTGGATATTACCTACAAGTTGAGCTTCAGCAATCCGTGCTTCTTCAAGTTTGCTTTGCAGTAACTTTAAAGATTCTGTGGCTTCTTGGCGTGTGCGGACTAATGCAGTCAGTGGCTGCTGCTTCATT
This sequence comes from Rhizonema sp. PD38, assembly GCA_029379285.1. Taxonomy (GTDB): domain Bacteria; phylum Cyanobacteriota; class Cyanobacteriia; order Cyanobacteriales; family Nostocaceae; genus Rhizonema. The sequence continues at coordinate 3,990 of JAQYWP010000042.1, read as the reverse complement.
GGTAGAGCTGCAAGGCGGGCATGGAGATTGTTGAGATCGGACTGCACAACTTTGAGCTTGTTTTCAATTGCCGATCGCTCGATTTCATTGACGATAAGTTTGGATGTCAGATCTTGACTGATTTGATCGCCTGCGACAGTCTTAGGAACGATGTCTTGACTTCCGGGTGACACGCTTCCTAAAGTTTTCGCGTAGATTGACTGTAAAGAATTCCGTTCTTGAGTTAGCTTGATTACAGTTGGATGGTCATCTGTAAAACGCAACCGAGCTTCAACAATCTGCGTCTGTAACTCTGCCAACTTGGCTCGTAACTTCTTAAGTTCTTCATCTTGACCACCGCGTACATTTGCGTAGGCGCTGTTTAGAGCTTTGGCGTCGGTGATTTGCCGTAATGATACGTCCCGCGACTTCGCCTCTTGGAGTTGTGTAGATAAAGTTCGCTGCTGCTCTTCTAAAGAAGCCACACTCGTGACTAAGCTTTTGGTCTGATCGTCAAGAGAAATAATGCCACTCGATTGTCTGTATTTGTTTTCAGCAATTTCCGTCTGTTCTAACCGATTGCGAGCCTCAGGCACCTCTTTTTCCAAAAATTTCACTGCACTTGCAGCTTCTTTACGGATAACTTCAGTGCTATCCTCAACCATTGCTTGAGAAACTGCATTCACCAGCTTGGCAGCTATGACTGGATTTTTGCCTTGATAACTTACCTGAAGAATGTTGGTAGCAGGAACAATTTTGACGCTCAAGTTTCGGTTCAGATCCTCAATCGTGAGCTTTGGGTTCACATTAGGGTCAATATATTCAGTCAGCGCTCGTTTGAGAACACGTTGAGACTTGATTAATTCTGCTTCGTCAGCCAAAGGATTAGAACCACCTGGTGTACTTGAGCGCACTTGGGTAAGATCGCGACCTAGATCGGAAATACTTACCCTCTTGTCGTCCAAAATCAATCGTCCCGATGCCGAGTACAGGTGCGGGGTGACCGTAAGGTAGGCGATCGCCCCACCAATTACAGCTGCGAATGTCGCTAGGGCGGGCAAACTTCGCCGTTGCATGACAGCTAGTAAGTATGAAATGCCTTTTTCCATTACGTAGACCCTTGTTTTTTGAGACAGTTGAGTTAAATCAGTTAATCGACAATTCGGTTGAAGACTGTTATTTATTATTCAGTAGTAATTCCCTGTTGTGTTATTTCTATACGAAGCGATTTTTTTAGCCCATCTATTTGCGGGCTAATGGTTTCGTAGTTGCGTGCTACCAGAAACCACCTATTTTTTCCCAATGATTTCGGCGAGTCCCTCTTGGTTATGCTCCAATATTTCTACTTGCTGGGACTCATGCAATGTTTTGTAGATTTTTAAGGTTTCTGAAGTAATGCGATCCCAGCTATAGTTATGCTGCACATGTCTTTGTGCATTTTTTGCCATTGCTGCTAGTTCTCGATGATGGTGAATTGCCCAATCTAAGTTACGAATACATGATTTGCGGTTTCCTGCTTCAAAAAGTATTCCCCGTCCTTCACTCACGAGTTGCTGGTGAGGTGGGATATTGCTTGCAAGTACTGGGATTCCTTCCCGCATCGCCTCTAACATTGCCAAAGGTAACCCCTCCAAATCGGAGGGCAGTGAAAACAAACCAGATCCTCGGACTATCTCCCAAAGACGAGCTCCTCGAAGTTCACCAGCAAATACGATGTTTCGATTATTTGCCACCTTTTCTAAAAGCGAAGACGTGAACGATTTTGTATCGCTTACGCCTCCAGCTAGAACAAGTTTCCATCCCACTGGGTTCAATTCACAAAAGGCATCAACAAGCAAGTCAGGACGTTTTTCCGGTACCAGTCTGCCTAAAAACAGAATATAGCGTCCCTGCTTTAGACCGAGTTGGGTGCCGTAGCCAAAATTTGGGTCTGATTCCCCGTAGTTAGCAGGAGCATTAGGTATATGAATTGTCTTCCTGGCATAAGTTTGTGAAAAGTAGGTAGAAAGCGCTTCTGACACTACAATAATTTCATCGGCAAAACGGACTGCGGCTTGTTCCCCCATCTTAATAATGCGAGTCGAAAAGCTGCCCCACTTTGCCCGTTGCCAATCTAGTCCCTGACAGGTCACAACGACCTTTGTGGAATTAGAGATTTTCGGTAAACAAGTAAACAGAGATGGACCCAATGCGTGAAAATGAACAATATCGTATTTTTTTGCCGTGGCAGCCATTGCCCCTAGTGCTGAGGTAATAAAGGCGTCCACTCCTCTAAGGTGCAAACCTGGTAAGGAGATGACTTGAACCCCCTTGTAGTTATAAGGGTCTTGCCAGGAACAGTCTGTGTAAGAGGAACGGGCAAATAAATCCACACTATGACCCTGTTCCACCATACGGGGATAGACTTCCGCACAATAATGCTCAATGCCACCTTGCTTGGGTGGTAGACCTTTTGCACCAATAACAGCTACTTTCATCTGTTCTCGTTTTGCTCTCTAGTGTTGCTGGGAAAGAGTAAATCATCAGGTGCTAGCAGATGAGAGCCGCTGCTCCCAACGCTGCCACATTTGGCTATAGACTTCATTCACAACAGTGCGGGCGGCATAAGGCTGGGCTTTCCGCACACACGATGCTGTGGGATAACTATCTGGATGCAGTACGACTTGACGCAAAGCATCTGCTATGCAAGCTGGTGTACGTTCTGCTACAATAACTCCATTGTCAGGAGAAAGGAGTTTTGGGGTTTCACCAGATCGAGTTGTGACGATTGGTGTTCCGCAGGCAAGCGCCTCCAGAACCACAAAAGGCAAACCTTCAAAAGCACTTGTTAAAACCAAACAGTTACATATCCGGTGTAAATCGGCAAGTTCGGTTTGGCGCAGTGCTCCTAGCATTGTCACCCGTTCAGACAGACCGAATTGACCAATTTCCGAACGGACAAGACTTGCTAACTCACCGTCACCTGCAATCAACAAGTGAATGTTCGGTTCTTCAAGCGCTGCCTGTGCACGTACTAGCAGAATTGGATCTTTTTGAGGATGCAGGCGACCGGCAAACAAGACGAACCGTGTATCTTCTGAAAGATTCAGCTTCAATGCCAGGTTGCGTCTTTGGCGATCGCGTTCTTCACTAGACAACGGATAAAAAATTTCCTCATCAAAGGTGTTTTTCAGAAAGTGAACACGGTTTTTGATTTTCGGATAACGTTTTTGGTAGAGTTCTAATGCATCTGTATTACACGAGAAAATCTGGTTAAATTGTCCAACTAACAGACGTTCAAGAGCAAAATACCCGGCAGGAAATCGTCGCCAGAGAATTGCATTTTTATCATCTGTAGCAGATTTCATCTGCGCCTCTATGTCATTTTGGATAAAAAGCGTTTTTTCTCCTGACCAATGAAGGGTAGCTATAGTTGGTTCCAATCTGTAAAAGTGCATGAAGTCGGAAGCAAAGCATTGCCCTATGAGAGCAGTTGTATACTTAAGCGTTGTTGGAATCAAACTTCTAAAGTTATCATTCTGCAACATAAATAAAGGCAGAAAGCTAATTTCTCTACCTGCAAATTCGGCTTCGTGCCATCTACCCAAAGGTTGATTTGGATTATCTCCTGTACCTACGAGTCTAAGCTCGAACTCGCTTGGAGCATACTTAATAAAAATATTGATAAGTGTTTGAATTCCTCCAATAGTAGTGTTCCACGGATTGAACTGGTAGAAAATTGTGAGAACTGGTTTACGCATAACACCGACCTTGGATTAAGTTGCACCCTAACAGAGAGCTGTTCAGCCAAAATTAGAAGAGCTTTAACAAATGAGTTCAGTATTTCTACAAATTAAATATTTTTATCAGTGTTGAATTCCTCCAATAGTAAGATTCACATAGCTATACTTAGTATCTGAGCGTCAATCCAAACTTATGAAGCAGCACAACAATTGTATAATTCCTTAGGATTTACTTGACTTTCTCAAAAACATGCGTATACTTTTCTATCTTTACATATGAACTTAATAC
>JAQYWP010000467.1 GCA_029379285.1 Rhizonema sp. PD38 | reverse complement strand
GAATAACAACTTGAGGTTGGATGCCCAAAAAATCAAGTCCAGCAAGTTTAATATCTTCCTGTAGCTTGTTTTCCAAATAACGCGCTTGATCAAGAACGTAAACGACTTGACTGCTTGTTTCCGTTCTTCCCAAAACATCTTCTTGCCCCACCCAACCGTGTATAGAAATCAGAACCGCACGAAAAATCACCGGGATGCGGGAAACAAAGGCTTCGAGAATGGCTGGTTCTGGAGTATCTATCAGTCGGTTGAGGAGTTCTAAGGTTTCACGCACTCTAGAGGCGGTATTTCCCCAGCCTGGTTCAAAGCCTAGTTCAGTGAGTTGAGAGTGAAATTGTTCGTAAGATGATTCCGGTGGTTGTTGACTGACAAAACTGATCGCTTGCTTGAGGTGTTGAATCAACTGCTTACTTGAGTGGATGCGATCATTGAGTAGTAGGGGAATATTATCATGTTGGTGCTTTTGCAGGACCTGAGATAATGCTTCCAACCAAGACTCTGAGTCGGTAAGTTTTTCGCACAAAATATGGTTGAGAACCCCTAGTCCTTGACCGATATTTCTAGAGTCACGAATGGTTGGGGTATTCTCGTAAAAAGGACTAAAGTCTATCTCTAATATTTGAGGTTGGTAACTGTTGACAAGGCGATCATGCAGATCAAGTAATGCTTGCGGCGTCATCAGTTCGCAGCTATCTAAGCTTATGGGAAATCGCCAGACTTGTTGACTGGCAATCCAAGGTCTGAGAACAAACCAGTAACCTTCTTCTATAATAATTTCATGAGTGTGATGAATCAGCCTGCCTAAAGAAGAAGAGTGGTAAAAGTACGCAGGCTTTTCGGATTGCTGACAATAACCTATGAAAGCGAGCAGAATCTCACTTTTTAAGAAATATTTCTTACCTGATGCACTCAACTCACTGAGCAACTGACCCAGATCTGCTTTTTCGCCACTGTTTAAGACCGATTGAACTAGTTTATCCATACCAACCACCATTTAGCTATATTTAGCTAATGCTGTTACTTGTCTTTCGTTCCTAGTCCTTAGTGCTTTGTGCGCGATCGCTATCGACTTTTAACTTGAAACGATTTTCAACAGTTTATGCAACCTAAAACCTAGCGCATTCAAAGTAAGCGCCGAATCATCCTCAAGGGTTATATTTCACGCTTAAAATCTGAGCGTAGGATTCAAGATGGTAGCACTGAAACAACGTATCTTAATTGGTCACCTTGAATTTGAACACTCAAACACTGGAATCAAAAACTTGTTGAACAGTGAGGTTTAATTGTGAGAAGATAGGGGATTTAATTAAGTCATTCCCTCGAAACATTGTTTTTACATATTCCCCGTCGATCAGCTCGCATACAAATATAGTGGGTTGTTTGGGGTAGCCGATAAAATCACGTCCCCCCAAGGCAGCATAGTCTACAATCCAGTATTCAGGGATGCCCATACCTTCATAGTCACGAAGTTTGTCGTAGTAGTCGTCTTGCCAGTTGGTACTAACCCTTACGGGTGACGCTTGTTCGCCTTTGGCGTCTCCCCTTGGGAGAAGACTCGCTACCGCTTTGCTAACGTCAGTTGCTTCAACGCGGGGAACCCGCACGCCCTTCGGGTTCGCCAGTCGCCTACGGAGGGAAACCCTCCTGTAGCGCTGGTCTCACCAGATGCCTGCGACGGGAAACCCGTCTTCAGCACTGGCTCCGCAACGCACTGACTCACCACTTCTACGATTAATTTGACCGAAGTTGCATTTTGAATAATTGATTCAGTTTCCCACCTTGTCTCAGTACCGATAGTTTCTTGATTCAAGACAATAATGTCCGGTTCATACCCAGACTTGTCGCGGTGCGGTTTAATAATAGATTCTCTGGGAATAAACCAAATACCGCGCTTACCTATTTCTCTAATCGTTATTCCTAACTCTTCAATGAGAAAACCTGTTAATTTTGAATGCTTCCCTCTAGGTTTCGGCACCTCAACAATTACCCCATCATGCAATTCGTAGCGTACTTCGGAGTTTTCTGGATACCATTCGATAAACTCATCAAAGGTGTAGAATTGCACTTCGGTTTGTGTTTGGGTCATAACTTACCATTTTCACAATCTCGTTGCATCACACTTGGAGTTCAATATTTTATCATTGTTTTGTTCTAAATAACGCTCCCGAAAGAAAATTTAGCTCCCTTTTTTAAGGTTACTGTAAGTCGGCATGAATAAATGAAAGTTCGTAGTAAACGTTTCAGCTTTTACTAAGAGTGCTAATTTTATTTACTTTGCTTTTCTTTACGTAAAGTCTGCCGGGGGAAGCTTTCCCCGGCGAGCTTTACAAAAATAGGTTTTTTATCGCCGACTTACTTATATAGGGGCGATCGCTCCTGCAAATCAATCTATTCGCCTCAATTCTTGATCCCCGTCGTTGCGATGCCCTGGAGAAACTGACGTTGACCAAGGAGAAATAGTAACATTACTGGTACAGTGGCTATAGTCACTGCTGCCATAAGTAAAGGCCAGTTATTCGTAAACTGCTCTTGAAAGTCAGCTATTGCTAGCTGTACTGTCCTTAATTCTGGTCGTGTCGTAAACACTAATGGCTTAAACACATCATTCCACTCACCGATAAAGGTGAATAAGAAAAGTGTTACCAAAGCAGGACGTGATAAAGGAAGCATAACTCGCCATAATATTTGCAGTTTGTTTGCCCCATCTATGGCTGCTGCTTCCTCTAATTCCACCGGGACGGTTTGAAAATACTGCCTTAACAAGAAAATACCAAAACCGTTGACAGATGTTGGTAAAATTAGCGCCCAATATGTGTTAATTAAGTGTGCCCACTTTAAAATCAAAAAGATCGGAATCACCAACATCTGAAAAGGAATCACTAGTGTTGCGATTACAACTAGCAGCAGTGCTTGTTTTCCTCGAAATTTTAACCTTGCCAGAGCGTAACCTGCTAAAGCAGAAGTTAAAAAATTTGAAAGGCAGTAACAGCTAGTGCTACCAAGCTAGAGTTAGCAAATGCCAGTAAAAATTTACCTCGTTGCCAAGCATCGCGGTAATTAGCTAAAGACCAGCTATTTTTAGCTAACATATCAGGAGAGGCACCAGGAGGCGCAAAGGATGTCAGGAAGACTACAAGTAACGGTAGTAAGATGATCGCAGCTAACAGTATGAGTACTCCTTGAGTCCAAGGAACTTTGGATGGGTTGTGAAGAGTCATCGATCTATAGTCTCCTGCCATGGTTTCGACCCGATGATTTCACGGTTGAGTTTTGCATATTAGCTTGAGCTAATTCCCTCAGCAAAAGTTAATCTATTAACATAGTGACTTGTCAAGTTAAATTAAAACATAGTTACTTTAACCCAAATGCCTGGGTTTAAACGATTTTTAGTATTAAAGAATTCACATTCACAGGAGTGAACATACTATGCAGCTAGTCGAACAATCTGAAGTTGATTATCAAAGCGAAACTTACAAAGACGCTTATAGCCGGATCAATGCGATTGTCATTGAAGGTGAACAAGAAGCTTATGAGAATTATATTCAACTTGCAAAAATGCTCCCAGAACAACAGGACGATTTGATTCGCCTGTCTAAGATGGAAAGTCGCCACAAGAAAGGATTTGAAGCTTGTGGTCGTAATTTGCATGTTGTCCCAGACATGCCATTTGCTAAAGAGTTTTTTGCACCCTTACACGAAAACTTCCAAAAAGCGGCAGCTGAGGGGAAAGTTGTTACCTGCTTGTTGATTCAGTCTTTGATTATTGAATGTTTTGCGATCGCCGCATATAACATTTACATCCCCTGGGCAGATGCCTTTGCCCGTAAAATTACTGAAGGGGTAGTTAAAGACGAATATAGCCATCTGAATTTTGGCGAGGTTTGGTTGGCAGAAAACTTTGCTGAATCTAAAGCCGAATTAGAGGAAGCCAACCGCCACAATCTCCCTCTTGTCTGGAAAATGCTTAACTCTGTAGAGGAAGATGCCCGGATATTGATGATGGAAAAAGATGCTTTAATTGAAGACTTCATGATTCAGTACGGGGAAGCTCTGAGCAACATTGGTTTCACAACCCGTGATATCATGCGTCTATCAGCATACGGCCTCAAGGCTGCTTAATTAAGGGAGCGGGCAGATGTAGAGACGCAATATGTTGCGTTTGTCACTCTTGTTAGGCGTAGGAGCGGCTTTAATTCAAATAACTTATGAGTCGATGCGCTCCTTAAAGTTAAATCCGCCCGTACAGGCGTAGGGGTAGGTTTAATTCAGATAACTTATGAGTCAATGCGCTTTTTGACGTTAAATTCGCCCGTACACGATGCTTCCTGTCTCACATGCTGATCCTCACAACCGTCACCTCTTCAACCAAGGACACGCTGAGTAAAACAATACATGTTTGGTTTAATTGGACATCTTACAAGTTTAGAACACGCGCAGTCGGTAGCCAGAGAGTTGGGTTACCCAGAGTATGCAGATCAAGGGTTAGATTTTTGGTGCAGTGCGCCGCCTCAAATTGTTGATAATATTACTGTTACAAGTGTTACCGGTCAAAAGATAGAAGGGCGGTATGTAGAATCTTGCTTTTTGCCAGAAATGCTGGCAACACGCCGCATCAAGGCAGCAACACGCAAAATTCTTAATGCTATGGCACATGCTCAAAAGCATGGTATAAATATCACAGCTTTAGGTGGGTTTTCTTCAATTATTTTTGAAAATTTTAACTTAGAGCAGTTTAGGCAAGTTCGTAATATTAAATTAGAGTTTGAACAATTTACTACAGGGAACACACACACAGCTTACATCATTTGCAAGCAAGTGGAACAAGCCTCGAAGCGAATCGGCATTGAACTATCAAAAGCGACTGTTGCTGTGTGTGGGGCTAGTGGCGATATCGGGAGTGCTATCTGTCGATGGTTATGTGCGAAAACAGATGTTAAAGAACTTCTGCTCATAGCCCGAAACCAAGAACGTCTCAATGAGTTGCAATCTCAATTGGGGCGGGGAACAGTTATGGCTTTAGAAGAAGCCCTGCCATTCGCTGATATTATAGTTTGGGTAGCCAGTATGCCTAAAGGCGTGGAAATTGATCCCACTATTTTAAAGCAACCCTGTTTGATCATTGATGGAGGTTATCCGAAAAATTTGGCAACAAAAGTTCAGCATCCAGGTGTACATGTACTGAATGGTGGGATTGTGGAGCATTCCCTAGATATTGACTGGAAAATTATGAATATTGTCAATATGGAAGCTCCAGCACGTCAATTGTTTGCCTGTTTTGCCGAATCAATGCTGCTGGAATTTGAGAAGTTATACACTAACTTTTCTTGGGGACGCAATCAGATTACTGTAGAAAAAATGGAGCAAATTGGTCAGGTGTCTGTCAAACACGGATTTAAACCTCTTTTAGTGTAAAAGTAAGGAGTGAGGAGTGAAGAATGCAAACTCTAAACTTCTAACTCCCTTGCCTCATGTACGGGCGGGTTTCATCTCTATTTTTTCTTCGCTCTCGCGATGTTCTTTCTATTAAACCCGCTCCTACTAACTAACTCTCAACTCATCACTTGGAAAATGGCAACTACTGAACGTAAACCTCTACTGTTAGATTTTGAAAAGCCGCTAGCAGAACTTGCAAACAGAATCGAACAAATTCGGCAACTGGCAGAAGAAAATAGCGTCGATGTTTCTAGTGAAATTCGGAAATTAGAAACACGGGCTATGCAACTGCGTGAGGAAATTTTCAGTAGTTTATCGCCGTCTCAAAGACTCCAAGTCGCCCGTCATCCCCGCCGCCCGAGTACTCTAGATTACATTCAAGCAATAAGTGATGAATGGATGGAGTTGCATGGCGATCGCTGTGGTTATGATGATCTGGCTTTAATTGGTGGTGTGGGACGCTTGGATGCGGAACCCGTGGTTATGTTAGGCAATCAAAAAGGTCGCGATACCAAAGATAATATTGCTCGTAACTTTGGGATGGCATCCCCAAGTGGATATCGCAAGGCAATACGGTTGATGGAACATGCCAACAAATTTGGGATGCCGATTTTGACTTTTATTGATACGCCAGGTGCATTGGCGACAGTGGAAGCAGACAAAGGTGCAGGGGAAGCGATCGCCTATAATTTGCGTTCTATGTTCTGCTTGGATGTGCCGATTATCTGTACTGTGATTGGTGAAGCTTTTTCCGGAGGCGCATTAGGTATTGGTGTAGGCGATCGTCTGCTGATGTTTGAACACTCGGTTTACACTGTAATTACCCCCGAAGCTTGTGCGGCCATTTTATGGAAAGATGCTGCCAAAGCCGCGCAAGCAGCAGCTGTTTTAAAAATGACCTCAGTTGACCTCAAAAATTTGGAAATTATTGACCAAATATTGCCCGAACCTGTTGGGGGTGCACATTCCGATCCTTTGAAAGCAGCGACAACCCTTAAGCAAGCTCTGTTGGATAATTTGAAAGATCTTAAAAGCTTAACTCCTCAAGAACGACGGCAACTGAGGTATGAAAAATTCCGTAATATGGGTGTTTTCACTGAAGTTCCTCACTCATAAGGCGTGAGATGCTTAAATAGCAAAACAGCAATGCTATAATTCCTATGGATGGTAAAGATTTTCAACAATCTTCTCAAACCATAGGTGTTTGCATTTATGGTCATTTGTCGTTTTTCTTCACCCTTGGATCAGCGACTAATGACTTAATTATCGGTATCAGGGTGAGATCAGATGAAGAGAAAGTTGAACTAATGCCACAGAGGAATTTGGGTAATTCTGTGTAGACGATTCCTTTTAAACTAGAGTAATTCAGTTTTTGTATAATCTTAAGAC
>JAQYWP010000466.1 GCA_029379285.1 Rhizonema sp. PD38 | reverse complement strand
ACCCCGAACGCAGCAGTTCACCTTTATCGGCAGTTGCGAGTAGCTTTGTGATTTCTGTTGCAATTCTTTTGATTTCTGATACAATTGCTTTAGAATCCAACGGCGGTAAGTCTTCCTCAAAATCGATTCTAGCTTCAATTTCTGCCAAAATATCCAAACAGTTGGCGCGTAATTGATGAATGGGATCAGCTAACTTTCCCTGTAAACCTGCAAGTGCTGCAAGTGCCGCTTGCGGCGATTTCGCTCCCACCAAATCGGCAATACTTTCTGCCTGAGTCAAATCCAGTCGTCCATTCAAAAAGGCGCGGAGGGTAAATTCTCCTGGTTGGGCAAGTCTGGCATTATTTTCCAGACACAGTTGCAACACTTGCTGTACCGCCATAATTCCGCCGTGGCAATGAAACTCTACCACATCTTCACGGGTGTAAGAACGAGGTGCTTTCATTATCAGCAACAGTGCTTCATCTACCAATTGCTGTGTTTGGGGATGGCGGATATAACCGTAGAGGATGCGGTGACTTTCCCACACTTGATGCCCTGGTGCATGGAAAAGAGTTTGGGCGATGTGCATTGCCGACGCTCCGGATAGGCGCACAATCCCAACGCTTCCTTGTTGGGGGACGACAGCTGTCGCGATCGCGGCGATCGTTCCAGTTGTGGCAAATATTTCCGACATCAACGCCCTCCTAAGAACTAGTTGCTGAAAGCCTGATTATTTCTTTGAACATCGGGGAGTGGGTGTTTTTTCCATTTATAACAGGTAGCACTTTGACTTTTCCCTTTAAGTCCTAAAAAAACCATATATTATAGGACTTATGCAGTAAAATGATGTAGTATAAAATTGCATCAGTCTACAAACACCGCCCCCTCGTAGTTTATGAGAGAATCGTGAAATTGCACTACCGAAACAATCATGATTCCTGATATCTCTACTATTCCACTTCGTCACATGACTTCAGGCGATCGCCTCTGTCTCCAGGTTTACAAATTTAGTGGCGCTCATAAAGGTAAAAAAGTTTACATTCAATCTAACTTACACGGTGCTGAGATAGCTGGTAACGCTGTGATTCACCAACTAATAGAGTTTTTACTAGTATTGAATGATACAGATTTATGGGGAGAAATATGGTTAGTGCCTGTTTGTAATCCTATGGGAACGAATGAACGTTCTCACATTTTTTCTTCAGGACGTTACTGTGTTTATGAAGCAAAAGATTGGAATCGGATCTTTTGGGATTATGAAAAAGAAGCTGACGATTTGCTCGACTTTGCCAAATCTCAAATCCATCTTGACATAGCAGTGATTAAAAAAAATTATCAGGATAAAATCAAAGAAAAATTTACTAAAATTTCTGAAAAAATTAACTCTCCTAGTGGTGTACCATACACCGAGCGTTTTCGCTATAAATTACAATCTCTCACTTTAGATGCCGACTACTTAATTGACTTGCACACTGCTACCAATCAAGGCATAAACTACCTTTATTACTTTAAAAATAGAGAAGACAGCGCCAGATACTTCCTTCTCGATACGGGAATATTACTTGATACTTATGACGGAGATGCGTTTGATGAAGTGTTTATTAAACCCTGGCTAGCTCTGGAAAATCATTTTCACCAGCTTGGTAAAGAAATTAGGTTTGATGTAGAAGCTTGGACACTCGAACTTGGTACCGGAATGCAGATAAATCCCAATTCAGTTGCCAAAGGTATTTTGGGAGTAAAAAATTATTTAGTTAGGAAAGGAGTATTGCGAATACCTGGGTTTCCCGTAGATGAGGAAAGATATCATAGAATGACTTTTAAAAGCCGAAGTCAGGTAAAAAAATATTATGCCCCAATCGGTGGCATGATTCAAGACAGAGTTGATTTAGGAAATTCAGTCAAGGCAGGAGAACGGCTTTATCAAATTCTAAGTTTTAATAAAGAATCTCAATTACCAACTGTTATTGATGTCTGTGCCGAACTAGATGGATTGGTTTATGACATCTCAAGCAATCAGGCAGTGAATGAAGGTGAATATGTACTTGGAATTGCACAGTAAGCATTTATCCGTCGGCGAGCGGCACACATGATTTATAATCGATACGCCATTTTTCTCAAGGTTTATTAATGCAGCGAGTCGTTGATCTCGTTTTAGTGTGACGCAATTCATTCTTCGTTACGAGAGCGTTTTGCCAAATTTTTCATTTAACTGGGAAAAATATCTTGAGTCGTAGACTAAACTAAAGTTAGGACACTTACTAAAAAGTACAAAGTAATTTTATGTTTGTTTTGTCTTTGAGAAAAAACAAACTTAACTTATATAGTAAACAAGAGAGTAAAGCCACAAGTGACTAGTATTCAATATGACGTCTTCTCAGTTTCAGAAGAAGGACTCATTCCGCAGGCTCCCCCTGACTTTAAATCGGGTTTCATTGGCATTATCGGTCGTCCTAATGTCGGTAAATCTACGCTAATGAATCAATTAGTTGGACAAAAAATAGCTATAACTTCACCAGTAGCACAAACAACACGCAATCGGTTACGAGGCATTATAACTACACCAGAAGCGCAACTCATTTTTGTGGATACCCCAGGAATCCATAAACCCCATCACCAACTAGGTGAAGTGCTGGTGAGAAATGCCAAGATTGCCATTGAATCTGTAGATGTGGTTCTGTTTGTGGTGGATGGATCTACAAATTGTGGTGCGGGCGATCGCTATATCGCTGACTTACTTAGTAAAGATGTTGCAGGCAATGCTCTTACGAGTCAAACATTAGTCATTTTAGGCTTGAACAAAATTGATCTTCAACCCCAAGATTCCTCTTCAATTGATGAGAGTTACAGGGAACTGGCGTCATCCCACCAATGGCAGACTATGGAGTTTTCTGCCAAAACATCTGTAGGATTGCCGCAACTGCAACAATTATTAATTCAAAATTTAGATCGAGGACCATTATATTATCCTCCTGACTTAGTAACTGATCAACCGGAACGCTTTATTATGGGCGAATTAATTCGAGAACAGATTTTACTCTTAACTCGTGAGGAAATTCCCCACTCGGTAGCCGTCTCCATAGATCTAGTGGAAGAAACATCAACTATTACCCGTGTTCTAGCGACTATTCATGTAGAACGAGATTCCCAAAAGGGAATTCTCATTGGTAAAGGCGGAACAATGCTAAAAGCAATCGGTAGTGAAGCACGCGAACAAATCCAAAAATTAATCGCGGGTAAAGTGTACTTGGAACTGTTCGTCAAGGTGCAACCAAAATGGCGTCAGTCTCGCCTACATTTAGCAGAGTTGGGCTATCGCGTTGAAGAATAGTAATTAAGTATGAAGTAAGTTGGTCAAAATCGCTTTAAAATGTCTCTATATACTAACTATAACTTGAATCTACCCAATACCTCTCGATTGCGAGTTTTGATCGTAGAAGACGATCCAATGATGCAACTGGGATTGGAACAATCCTTAATGGCTCATCCTCAATTAGAAATTGTTGGACAAGCGGAAGATGGTTATTTAGGTGTACAAGCTTCCCTCAAACTGAAACCAGATCTTGTTGTGATGGATATTGGCTTACCACGGCTTGATGGTATTGCGGCAACACAGCAAATCAAAGCCGCACTACCAGACACTCATGTGGTGATGCTGACATCTCATAAAACAGATACGGAAATTATTGCGGCTCTGTCTAGTGGGGCAGATGCATATTGTATCAAAGGGGCAAGTGTAGAACGACTGCTGAGTGCGATCGCCGCTGCAGTTGAAGGTGCAACTTATCTCGATCCCCAAATTGCCAGGAAAGTCATTGACAATCTCAAACCACCCTCTCCCAAAGGTAACTCAGCAAACTTGTCTCAACGCGAGTTAGAAGTGCTGAGACTAATGGTTGAAGGTTTAACCAACCCAGAAATTGCTGAGAAATTGTATCTCAGTCCCAACACTGTGAAAACTCATGTTCGGGGAATTATGAACAAATTATCCGTTGATGATCGCGTACAAGCTGCAGTTGTCGCACTGCGTTCTGGATTAGTTTGATCGAAAAAAAGACTAAGAACGTAACTTAGGCAATGGTTAATGGTTAATTGCAATTAACCATTAACAAATAAATTACCAATGCTCTTGTGATTACGTGTTCTTCTTCCTTCATTCCTAAAGTGCTTCTGGTGGAGAAATATCATGTCCAACGGTGACACCAGCAGTATTAGATTGTAAAGCAGGTTTTGCAGTTGTTTTTTTATCTTTTAATGATTGGGCGAACGATGAAGAGGGTGGCGTTATTGTGGCTTTGTTAAGAAGTCTGTCAGTATTTGCTTGTTGCTGAGATATCATTGATAACCCGCTGAAAGCTCCTGCCACAAGAGCAGTGTAGCCTATATACAAATGTACAGGTCGCACTGACAATCCAAACCCTCCAAATCCACCACTATTTTTAATTTGGTATTGAGGTGGCACAAGTGATTTCATAACGGATGGTGCTGGTAAAGCAGTAGCTAAAGTCGTACCATTTAATCCTAAAGAATTTCCCATAACGCGAATATAACCACGAACATAGACTTCATCTGGCAATAACTCCCAATTGCCATTCTCTATAGCCTCCATGTAAGTGATTTGTACGTGAGTATAAACATTAAGTTGGCTGAGAGAAAGCCCTTGAGATTCACGGGCTTGTCGGAGTTGTTGCCCAATTTGACGTAAAGTTTCTATCCGCTTTTCTGCTGCCGTTTGAGCCAATTCGGCTTGAGAAGGTTTTTTGTTCAGCTTGAACCACTGCTTCGGTGTTACCTTGATGAAACTGTCTTTTGTTGCAGCTTTCATTTGCTCTTCAGATGTACTTAATATCACATCTAACTCTGGGTGTGAGTCGATTTCGCTGGTTGTAACGACAGACTCTTGGTGCAATTTAATACTATTTGAAGACTCGGCTAATTCTGCGGATTCTAGTGGCTGTAGGGCTACTAGTACTTCACTTTTTTCGTCTATTTGCTGAGTTTCTGCGACTTTTTCCTGCTTTTCTGTGAATTGCCGAAATGCTAAACCTATTGCTTCTCTGCCTACAAGTTTGAATAGAACATCCGCTTGTTCGGAAGAACCCAATAACTTTTGTAATGCACCAAGTGCACGGCGATAAACTTTGCTTTGATGAAGTTGAGTTTCTATCTCAGAAAGAAGCGTTCTTACTTCATCTTGAGAAATTTCAATAGATGAATTTCCAGGCGTTGTTAACAAGTATATAGATGTGCCAGTCATGATCTGAAGCCTCTTTCGGCAATTAAGCAAATTGTAGTTTTATCAGTATATTTTCTTCTTCTCAGTTTTTTCGGTGTCTCCGGATTATCGGGTATCAATTTTAGGCTTTTCCTGAAAAAAAAGTCAAATTTTATTTACTAGATGCGACAGTATTTTTACTGAGGGCAAATTAGCATCACTCCTTATAAAGTTGATGCAATCTAAATAGGACTTAGTTGTGGTTGTTCAAATAGTGCTTTCCGGCAAATCTCTCATCATCGGCGACTGCCTAACAAGGGATGACATACTAGAATGACTTAATGGTGAGAATTTAATCTTTCTTTATTGCTATAAAGCTGACAATACAAACTTTTTAAATTTTGAGCAAACCAGTTCCGCCTACTTTTTACAAAATTAAAAAGCTTGAATATAGCGCTTTTTAGTAGTTTTGAATAGGCTCTTTATTTCCGTCACCGTTTACTAGTACAGAGCGGCGGAAATTAACTACCCATTTGAAATAGGTCAAAAGTTTACACAAGGGAGGTGTTTAAACTTTTTACTTTTGCCTTGTTGTACTCAGATGATTAACCATAAGCAACGATTTACAACCTCAATCGGATTGCTATCTGTCATGATTTCCAAATTTTAACGTAAAAATAAAAATCTAACTATTCAAAGCTAGCAGTTTATAATATACTAAGTAGCTATCAGGGTTCACTCTTATATAGTGTAAGTAATTCTGTATTAATCTTTATGAGAAATTGAAATAGAATTGACGAAAGACTGTATTACTTGCTGATATTTAACAGGATCAATTTCTGCCACATTATTGTGTCCTGCACCTGGAACAAAAAGCAATTTTTTTGGTTCATGGGCTAAATCGTACAGACTTTGACTCATGTAAGTAGGCACTATGAAATCAGCCATACCGTGAATGAATAAAACTGGCATTTTTAAATTTGGCACTTTCTTAATCGATTCAAACCGCTGTATCAGGATCAAATCGACTGGAAATATCCAAAAATTGTTCCGATAAGCAATCATCTCCCGGAGAGAGGTAAAAGAACTTTCTACAATTAATCCAGCTGCGTCTGGGTGTTCAAGAGCTAAATTAATGGCGATTGCACCTCCTAAGGAATGTCCATAGATAAAAATGTGGTTGGGTGGAATATGACGCTGTCTCAAGTAATTCCAAACTGCTTCAGCATCCTGATAAACACTTGCTTCCTGAGGAAAACTTCCCTCACTACGACCATATCCTCGATAATCAATAAGCAAAACTGAAAAACCTAGTTTATGAAAACGATTTGCTCTTTCAACGTTTGCGCCAATGTTGATCCCATTCCCGTGTAGATAAAGTAAAACCTTGGCGTTAGGTGAGGAAGCTTCGATCCACCATCCTTGGATGCGTTCTACTCTCCCCTTGCCAACACAGACAGGTACCCAAATCTCTTCATAATGGAGATTGAATGCAGATGGTGTTTTTTCAATAATCGAAGAGGGAAAAAATATGAACTTACTTTGCTCAAAAAAAAGGAATGTGCAGATCACACTATATATAAGCGCTACAGCCGCACCTACCCAAATTAAGAATTTTATTAGATATTGCAGCTTGATTGCTG
>JAQYWP010000465.1 GCA_029379285.1 Rhizonema sp. PD38 | reverse complement strand
GTACATTCAGCTACATTAACAGTATTTTATAAATAAATGTTAAGTTTGATTAATTTTTTTACCAGAAAATCCTTGGGGAAAAGTAATACTGGTACTTTAAAAGTTTGATTTGCTACTTAAAAGCGGCTCACTAAATTTTTGAGGTAGGGCTTGGGATGAACACAATTGCAAAGACTGACTACCTTAACACGAAATATGCCCGCTCAAACGACAATGTCGGAGCTTCTTAAGGTGGAGCTGATCGTCGCTCGATAGGGACACAACACATTATTCTGTTGTCCGTGTATGCCCTTAGAAAAATGACGTGGCCCACTCCGGGTGGCTCACACTGAGATTAAGTCCAGAAATCTGGGTAACTAATGGCAGAAATTTTCCCAACTCTCATCATGAGAACAGTTGACAACTAACGAGGAGCAGAAGAGACCAAGTGGAATAAGTCACGCATCACACTATATCCATTAAAATCCCAAAGTAGATAAGCAACGAAACCAATCATTGCCAGACGTCCCTGCCACAGTTCAGACTGCGGTGTAAAACCAAACTTAACCGCGTTGCGATCGCTACCATTGTATGCTTTCTCAGTTGCATCTGTAGGATAATTTCCCTTTGTAGACTTTACCATTGTTAAGTTTCCTAAATTTTTCTAGATATTTTTATATTAGTTAGACATTCGGATAGTGATATCTGTCTATAGTGGCAAAGTTCAAGCAACTCCAAAGGATGACACTTCGAGTATAATATGCATCAAGTAAAGGATTGTTAAGATCCAGTGTATAGTTAATTTGATAGAGGAAGTATAAGGGGTGACAGCACTCTTAGGAGGAGGAAGACTGATCACAAGAATGCGCAGGCAATGGTGATGTTTCCCACAATTACGTATCATCCAGTTCATAGTTGTATATTTTGTGATTCAAATCACGATTGACAGCATAGTTGCAGAGTCTGGTTTCTATCAAAACTGCGACCACAGGAACTGAATGGATGACAGGGATAGTCATAAGTGAGTAAGTAGGTTAACCAAATTTTTTCCTCCTGTAGCAATCTAAAAAACAGATAATTTTCTAATATGATATTTTCGCTACTGAAATTTACTTAACAAAATATGCAAACCTTGCCTACACTTACAACTTCCAATATTGCTTCTCCTCAACTCGTAGACACGACGGTAAAGAGGCGCAAAACTCGTACCGTTAAAGTTGGTAATATCGCTATTGGCGGTAGCAACCCCGTAGTAGTGCAGTCGATGATTAACGAGGATACCTTAGACATAGATGGTTCTGTTGCAGGTATTCGTCGTCTACATGAAATCGGCTGCGAAATTGTTCGCGTTACTGTACCAAGTATGGCTCATGCCAAAGCATTAGCAGAAATTAAACAAAAATTAATCAAAACTTACCAAGATGTTCCCATCGTTGCTGACGTACATCACAATGGAATGAAAATTGCCCTGGAAGTTGCCAAGCATATAGAGAAAGTGCGAATTAATCCTGGGTTGTATGTGTTTGAAAAGCCAGATTTCAAGAGAACTGAGTATACTCAAGCTGAATTTGACGAAATCGGCGAAAAAATTGGAGAAACTTTAGCCCCTTTGGTGATTGCTTTGCGCGATCAAGGGAAAGCTATGCGAATCGGGGTTAATCACGGTTCTCTTGCTGAAAGGATGCTGTTCACTTACGGCGACACTCCGGAAGGAATGGTTGAATCTGCCATAGAATTCATTCGTATCTGTGAATCGCTTGATTATCACAACCTGGTGATTTCTCTGAAAGCCTCACGAGTTCCTGTGATGGTAGCAGCATATCGCTTAATGGTTCGTCGGATGGATGAGCTAGGTATGGATTATCCCTTGCATTTGGGTGTGACTGAAGCAGGAGATGGCGAATACGGACGGATTAAATCTACTGCAGGCATGGCGACGCTGTTAACTGATGGCATTGGTGATACAATTCGCGCATCGCTTACAGAAGCACCAGAAAACGAAATTCCCGTTTGCTACAGCATTTTGCAAGCTTTGGGATTGAGGAAAACAATGGTGGAGTACGTAGCGTGTCCTTCTTGCGGGCGCACTTTATTCAACCTTGAAGAAGTGCTGCATGTCGTTCGAGAAGCAACCAAGCACCTCACAGGTTTGGATATAGCGGTTATGGGTTGCATTGTCAACGGGCCTGGGGAAATGGCTGACGCTGACTATGGTTATGTTGGTAAAACTCCAGGGTATATTTCTCTTTACCGTGGAAGAGAAGAAATCAAAAAAGTTCCGGAAGAAAAAGGTGTAGAGGAATTGATTAACCTGATTAAAGCCGATGGACGCTGGGTAGATCCTTAACATTTACAACAATTTTACTCTTCAACGACTACAAAGGTCGCCGGATTGCACAGTATTATTTGGAAATAACAAAGTATGCTCAGTCTCTACACTAATACCCTGTGTTAGATTGAGCATACTAACCACCAACTTTCCGACACTGCTCAGCTTTCACTATGAGAATTACAAGAAATGGGCTTGTTTTGGGTGCTACGGCGGTGACGCTATCAACGATCGCAGTCACAACTTTAGGCATTCATTCGCAAGGGCAGGCTTTATTTAAAAACGATCCGAAGGGATTAATAGACGAAGTTTGGCAAATTGTTGATCATAGCTATGTAGACGGGACTTTCAATAAACTAGATTGGCAAAATGTTCGTCGTGAGTATCTAAGCAAGTCTTACAGCAGTAACCAAGAAGCTTACAAGTCTATCCGAGAAATGCTGAAGAAGCTAGATGATCCTTACACTCGGTTTATGAATCCAGAGGAATTCAAAAGTTTACAAGTTGATACCTCTGGTGAACTGACAGGTATTGGAATCACAATCGGTCAAGATGAAAAGACGAAAAAGCTGACTGTGATTGCACCAATTGAAGATACACCAGCATTCAAGGCTGGTTTGTTGGCAAAAGACATTATTACTAAAATTAACGGTAAAAGCACAGAGGGTATGGATACTAACGTGGCAGTATCCTTAATCCGAGGTGAAGCGGGAACTTCAGTGAACCTGACAATTAACAGGAATAATCAACAAAAAGACTTTAAGATCACACGGGCGAAGATAGAAATTCATCCGGTGAAGTATTCCCAACAAAAAACCTCTATAGGCAATGTCGGATATATTCGCTTGAATCAGTTCAGCGCTAATGCTGGTAAGGAAATGCAAAACGCCATCACAAATTTAGAAAACAAACAGGTGGTGGGATATGTTTTGGATTTGCGTAATAATCCAGGTGGCTTATTATTTGCCAGCGTAGAAATTGCCAAGATGTGGCTGGATAAAGGCACGATTGTCTCTACCAGGGAACGTCAAGGAAACGGCGATCGCGAAGTAGCAGACGGACATCCTTTGACTAATAAACAGCTCGTTATACTGGTGGATAAAGGTTCAGCAAGTGCCAGTGAAATTCTCTCCGGAGCCTTGCAGGATAACAAGCGTGCTGAATTGGTAGGGACTCGCACCTTTGGAAAAGGACTGGTGCAATCGGTGCGTCCGTTAGAAGATGGTTCTGGGATGGCAGTCACAATTGCTAAATACTATACACCTCTCAATCATGATATTAATAAGCGTGGGATTGAACCAGATGTCAAAGTAGAATTGACAGATGCCCAGCGTCAAAACCTGTGGCTCCACGAACGCGATAAAATTGGGACTCTACAAGATCCTCAGTTTGCCAAAGCTGTGGAAGTTTTAGGCAAAGAAATCGCTTCTAAAGGTAACACAAGCGCGCAGAAATGAAGATATACGGAAATGTAGAGACGCTCCGTTTTCTAGCGTCTCTATAGTTGTCCGGCTTACTGTTAGCTTTAGATGGGTTGACACTTAAGCGATCTAATGAGTCCAACACTTCGGGGCGATCGCTTCCCATTACATTGTATAAGAAGTAACCAGTTACTTAAGTTAAACTTGATACTCTAATCTTGGTTTGGGCAGATCTGATCACACATATAGTGGATGAATCGAATTACATTTGTGTCTCTTTAGATACTCGTTAGTGAGGGAGCTAACCCTCATATTACTAAAAATTAAGAAAATGACTTTTGAATTATTAACCTAATAAAGAGTTTACAGCACCTTATAAACTACTACCCAGTAAGTGGGTAGTGATATCTACTCAAATTTTAGACCTTATAAAGCGAATCGGCAAAACTTAGTATTAAAAACTACACATCCTTATTAATTTGCTTGCGTTCTGAGAAATAGCCGAAATGCTTTCAATGTTGAGCTTCTGCCTACAATTCTGCTCTGTTCAACAAACTGGGGAATGATTTCAAGAATGGGCAAGTTGGGAAAAGTAGGGCTAAATTGCAACTCAATGTATTTGCCATCTTGAAGAATATTGATTTGTAGCTTACCATCTTCATACCGCCACAGTTCAGGAATACCCAATGCTTCATAAACATCAAGTTGAGTTTTGGAAGTAACATCAACTACAATCGCTAAATCGGGAGGTGGATCAACTTCCAAGTATATTCGCTCTTTCCCAATCATCCGAGCAGAATTTTGAATGTAGAAAGAGTTATCTGGTTCTATACCCTGAGTCATGTCCTTGCGTCTAAAGGTGGTTGAGCCAAATGGCTCACAGTCAATATTTAACTCCTCCAGCAAAATCTTCAGCAAATCCTCAATGATGATTTTGGCTATTTCGTGCTTATGTAATGGCATTCTTATCTCCAAGGTTCCCCGACTATAAGCCAATCGAGTCGCCCGGCGATCTCCAAGCTCTTCTAAAATAGCCTCAAATTCTCGCCAACTGATGTCGTGCAACATCACTCTGTGTCCAGGCGGAACACTTAATTGGCTCAATTGAATTGTTACGATTTTAACCTCTAAAATAATAAGTTCGAGTTGATGAAA
Source organism: Rhizonema sp. PD38 (assembly GCA_029379285.1). GTDB lineage: Bacteria > Cyanobacteriota > Cyanobacteriia > Cyanobacteriales > Nostocaceae > Rhizonema. Next base: position 1,958 of record JAQYWP010000465.1, on the reverse strand, counting down.
GCCAATGTAGAACCATAGTATGTTCTGCTCGCTTCAATAACATGTTTTACGCTAGTACAACGCGGCGGAAATCAAGGAACCCTGACGCTCGTTCCTCGCTACCGCTCCGAAGATCGCTAACGCTGCGCTAACGCCAGATGCCTGCTGCGGGAAACCCTCCCGCAGCACTGGTCTCACCTCCTGCAGCGCTGGTTCACCATTCATAATCCTCGAAAAGCCGATGAATTAAGTTTTTCAAATTTTTAATTCCGCTTAGCAGTACTAAGTCTTATAGGTATAAAGTAAAGCAGTGCAATTCTTACTTGAGTTTCTTAAGGATTCGTTTGAGAGAAGCTTTCTTAATTCGCTTAACGGCTAATGAGATCTCAAGCCACCGCCGCTGTCTTTTAGAAGCCTCCGGATAATCTTCACTCACGATCTCTACTGGTAACAAAAATGTTTTGACTCGATAAGTCTTGCCTCGTTTTGAGTATTTATAACTACCTATTGCTGTGGTAAACACTTGACCCACAACTCCAGCTTCTTCCCAAGCCTCTTTTGCTGCTGAGTCCGCTGGAGTCATGCCATTGGAGATATCTCCTTTCGGAATTGCCCAAGCTTGACTGTTAAGGGTTGTGATTAATAACACTTCAAGCTTCCCGTTTTTAACTCGATACGGAATCACCCCAGATTGTAAAAATATTTTGCTAGTTTTTCGACTCATGCTATCTAGATACTTATATTAGTTGGTCTCTGTTAACCAATATATCTATCTAAAGAAATCTTGATGTCAAGTTGATGAGTAATCGCATATACAAAATATGCAAGTGTTCACGGCAACGGTTTTTAACAGTACTTCCACAATCAAATTCTTTTCTGTGTATCAAAAGTAATCTCCACAAAAAAGTGTCGTTTTCTGCGTGTATTTACAATCGCTTTACACTAATATTTCCTAATTTTTAGATAAAATTTACACAAAATTATCTAATCAATACTGATTAGCGGCTTAAAATTTTGATAGTAATGTAGTTAGGATGCGGTTGATATCAAACGATTTCCATTCCTTTATAACTTTTATAAAGGTATTAACAACAGCGCGTCTGTCTTGTGATGGGAAAGACAGTCACCTCCTCCCTCCTTCAGTAAGAACCACCAAAATAAATTTCGGGGCTTGTACTTTTTTTTTCTAGTCAATAGTAAAATTTATTACATTATATAATCATTTTTCCGTAAACCACGCAAAAGCTATTGTAGATACTACAACTAACAGGTTTTCCAATCAGGATTATACCAACTACACTCATGAATTTGAGAAACATAGGTAACATAACTTTATGAGGCAATCTCTAGGAATTTTTCAACATTTTTTGCTATTGGTGACTTCATTGATAGCAACTTCAGCGCTTTCAATCCTACCTGGGAAGGCTGCAACTCTAGCGACATCAGAAGGAGACTTAAGTTTTACTAACTTTAGCGAAAGTTTTTCGACAATCGTAAAACAAAATAAAGGTGAGACTTCGGCTTTTTCTAACGGTGGCATTGTCAACGTTCAGAATAAAGCAAATACAAATTCTACAGATAATCCATCTACAGCATCTACTTCGGCTTTGAGTTCAGCTTTTGGTGAGAGTAAAGATTACTTAGGATTAGCAGAAACAAGAGCGAAAATTATTAGTAACTTTGATGTAGATGCTAGTAAATCTTTTTCTTTCAACTTCAACACGACTTTAGATTTAGAAACATCAGTCGATGAGCCACCTGTAGAGAATGCGAGGGCAATTGGAGATATATTTTTCTTACTATTCGACACTAGTGATATTCCCAAACAAAATCTTTCCGACTTTCTGTCTCACTTATTAGATAAAACAAATAATACTATTCAAAAAAGTCCTTTAGACTTCTTCTTTCTGACAGACAAATTAAATATTTTAAGTAATAATGTTATTACATATCAAAAAAGTCAAAATATTACCTTAAGT
>JAQYWP010000464.1 GCA_029379285.1 Rhizonema sp. PD38 | reverse complement strand
GGCAAGAATTGAAACCATTTTTCTTGCTTAATTTGTATATACTTCAACGCCCTTTTTCTCATGTTTTGGAACACAACCTGCAAATCCAGGTTGAATCAGAAGTCTTTGCGATCGCTGTCCGGATGTGATGGCCCAAAGCCTTATTACTCCTTAAGCAAATATTTTGTCCCAACTACGAAATTTCACTTACTTAATAGTTATATCTACAACTTACTAAATCTACCATCTAACTGTACCTATTTTTTTCGCTTGGTTTAGCAAGGAGAGTGAACGCCAAGATGTGAGATTAGAGGTTAAAAATATTCGAGAAGCCCCCCCTAGCCCCCAGGGCTATTTCATTCTAAATGTAAAAGTTGTATGGTAAAATGCAGCACTAAAAATGGAATGTATCTACTACGATGAGTCAACCAGCAATTATCGAAGCTTTTGTGGATCTGAGAGACCCCCGTCGCCGTGCTGGTCAACGTCATACCCTGGCATTGTGTCTAGCCTTATTTACTAAGAGCGATCGCGGCCGGAAATAAAGGATTTTTAGCAATAGGAGATTGGGTTGCCAGCTACCGCGAGCAATTAATAGAGCTGTTAAAGCCAGCAAAAAATAGACTACCCTCTTATAGCACCTTACGTCGTGCTTTGTTGCACATCGATTACGAACAGTATGGAGTGTGTCTTGCCAAGTTCTTTGATGTACAACCAATCTATGGAGAAACTATTGGCTTGGATGGCAAAGTCCTTAAAGGTTCATATCAGCTCGAAGAAGATAATCCAAATTCCGACTCTCACCCAGCAATTATGTTAGTTAGTACCTATATCGTTGATCGGGGCTTGATTTTAGAACCGATATGTTGTTGATGCGAAAACTAATGAAATAAAAGCTCTACCGATTTTGATTCAAAAACTGGCTCTTAAAGGTGTTGTTTTCGCTTTTGATGCCATTAATACCCAAAAAAAACTTGTGAATTGATTATCGAAACTGGCAATGATTATATTGCTGCTCTTAAAGGCAACCAACCAGGTTTGTTTCAAGATGTTAAAACAAATTTTATACCTGAATCTACTGTCTCCCAGATAAATAAAGGTTATGGTCGAACCCTTGAAACGTAGCGTTAGTGTTTGTCAGACAATAAATGGTATAAGGCTTTGGCCTGGCCTGAAAACTTTAATTCGAGTCCAATCAGAACGTCAGACTATCAGGCATAATCATATTGAAGTCAAAAGTGAGACACGCTATTACATATCTTCCTTAAGTATAACAGCACAAGAATTTGGTGATCGCATTCGCGGATATTGGGGTGTTGAAAATAAAGTCCATTATGTTCGAGATGTAACCCAAGGAGAAGATGCTTCTCGAATCCGTACTAAACCTTTACCTCAGATTTTTGCGATCGCTCGTAATTTTACTCTTAATTTATATCGAAATCAAATGTTTGAAAATATGGCACAAGCTCAACGATTATGTTCATTTGGGTTAGACACACTCAAGCAACTTTTTAGAATGAAATAGCCCTGTCTAGATGCTCTGCCAAATTTGTGATAGTATAATTAATTTGACTACTAAGTAAATATTGGCAATAGTTAAGTTTAGTAAATATCATCGCCTGATTCTTATTTTTAATGCCCACGAGTGCTAATTTTCTCATGAAATTCCGACAACTTCACACAATCGATTACTATTACTCATTTCAGGAAACCAAAAAATTTTTTAGAAGCCTTGCCATACGGACATTTCAATTAAATGTAGCTCGGCGACAAAACAACCTATTAGTGGGCATTGAGCGCCGATACCAAAGCACTTTGCAAAGAGCGATCGCTTTAAAACCAATGTTGAATACTCCTTGGAACGCGAGGGCTGGAACCCTTATTTTTTCGTTACTTTCCCAAAGTTTATGGTTTACTGAATTTGAGCAAGAGCCAATACGGCCGTTTCCCGTTAATAATACGTCTGTACTAACGCTCGAGCGATCGCACTGTGCCAGTTGCGTAAGTCCTGACGAAAAAGAATTGGCTCTAACGATGCCCCCCCCACCCCCTGTGGTAAATACAACGAACGTATATAAGGGCGAATTAAAGCTGTATTTTGCCTACACACCCTACACTCTTCATATACAGCAATGGTTTCAGCCGTCACTGACCCTACACTCTGCCTACACTCCCTACACATTGCCTACACATAAGTATTTTTGCTCACTTTAAGAGGTGTGATGGCGATCGCAACTCGTTAAACCGTGCCTCTATCCGTATGGAATGCTTTAAAACACTTACCTGACTGTCTAAAATCACAGAAAAACTCAGTTCTGGCAAGGGTTTGGCTGTCATGAGTGACAATAAACAGCTATAGTACGTCTAGAATTTGTCAAGTGCGAGTTGGACTGTTATGTATCAAGTACAGTTAGGAAAATAACCATGCTAAATGTAGAAAACAAAGTTATTGCAATCACTGGTGCAAGTAGTGGTATCGGGGAAGCCACAGCGAAATTACTTGCCCAAAATGGGGCAAAGGTCGTTCTGGGAGCTAGACGTACCGAAAAGCTAGAAAAGATCGTCGAAGAGATCCGCCAGCAAGGGGGTACAGCCGAATTTAAAGCGGTGAATGTTGCTGATCGTGAAGATGTGAAAGCCTTCATTCACTTTGCCAAAGACATATTTGGTCGCGTCGATGTCATCTTCAACAATGCAGGCGTGATGCCTCTCTCCCCAATGAATGCCCTGAAAGTTCAGGAGTGGGACACCATGATCGATGTCAACATCTATGGCGTATTGAACGGCATTGCAGCAGGTCTCCCAATTATGGAAGCGCAAGGTGGAGGACAGTTCATCAATACCGCATCGATTGGCGCACATGTGGTGGTGCCGACCAGCGCAGTTTATTCTGCGACTAAATTTGCGGTTTGGGCAATCTCTGAAGGACTGCGGCAGGAATCAAAAACAATTCGCGTGACAATCATATCCCCTGGTGTGGTTGAGACGGAGCTTGGCTCTGACATCACGGATGACTCAGCCAAAGGTGCTTTACAAGAATTCCGTAAAACTGCACTCACCCCAGATGCGATCGCCAGATCTGTCTTATATGCGGTGTCCCAGCCGGATGATGTAGATGTCAATGAAGTGATTGTGCGCCCGATAGCAAGTGTAACGAGTCTCTAGCTGTAGGAGCCAGCAATAAGAGACGCTCCAACCTGCAATAAGGATCGTTTCCAGCCAGGACTATTTGCAACTAGAGAAGTGGTTTGAGCCAGAATAAACTGCAACTAGATAGTAAAGAAAACGTTCCTTTTCTTTACTGCTTCACTGGTAAAGCTTAAAAAGGCTTAGCCCGTTGGTTTTCCAGTAAAAAAACTCGTTAAAGAATTCAAAGTTAATTTATAAAATTCTGAAATGAATTTTTTCACGAATTCCTGTCAATGCTTACAACTCTGTCCTGGTAAAGCATTGAGTCTATTTGCAAATAATCCTGGCTGAAACGGATGATTGCAGGCTGGTTGCATTTAATCCTGGTTCTTGTCCAACCGAACCGAAATGAGGCGGATTTGGGAATACCTACGTGATCGCAACGGTGGTAGCAGTCCACCAAACTAATGGCGCTCAGTTTGAGTGCTAGAAATTGTTTTATTTTTCGACTCGGATGCCAATCTCTCAAAAAGGCACAGCTTTCACCGTAAAACTGTGACAGAACTGTGTTATCCAATTGCAACCTGGAAGTTTCTGCCGGATTGGCAGCCAAAATCAAAATAGTTTTGACATCACGGTTGTTTTCTTCATCGGGTTGGGGAGAGATCATAGAGAAAGAGTCAATTTTTATCCGTATAAGTAGGTGGGCGGGAAAATTTATAACTATGTAACGAAAAGTTAACTATAGCTATTGGAGTTAAATTTGACACGTTGTGTACTATAGTTACCTTTTTCTCCCCTAGCTTTGATACCATCAATTACCCCGTAAGCAAGGTCTAGCTCATCATCAAATATTTGCCCACATAGTTCATCTTTTTTAAGGTGATGCCACTCTAATTCAATTGGGTTCATCTCCGAGCAATATGCTGGTAAAAAAAAGACGTACAAACCCATGTTTTCCCACTTTGACCATAGCTTTTGTACATCTTGACATCGATGTATTGGGCTGTTATCTTGTACAACTACTCTGATACGTCCCGTCTGCTGAGCTTCTTGGGCAACTTTAACCATCATTTGGATATAGGACTTGCGGTTAACACCGCCGATTACCAAACCGTAAACAAAACTTATTATTGGTTGGAGAAACCCAATAATACGTTGAAGACTATTGTATGTACGCGGTTCTTCTTTGAGGCATTTTTCCAAAAATACTATGTCTTGCTCCTTCCACTTCGGTTTTCCTCCTCGACCTGGTAATTCCCAAAGTCCTTCCAGACCCTGTTTTCGCCATTTATGTAAAACTTCTCTGACTGTTTGTGGAGTCCAGTTAAAGTGAGCAGCTATCTTCAAGGGCGTACCAACCATGCGCGTTTAATCTGATTATCTCCGCTCGGTCTTTAACTTTCTGTGGTACATCCACAGTTCTCAGGTTTAACAGGGTTTGGTCTTGCTCATGCGTGAGGAATACCCTTAAGCGAGCGCCCATAACATTCGTCACCTCGGTAAGTACATTTTCCCTATTTATTTATCTTAACATAGTTAGGTTTTTTCCTGCCTACCTACTTAAATGCGATAATTTACAGGGACAGATTTTCCTGATAAGTCTGTGTAATACAAGGTAATCAACTGAATCCCTTTGACTGTACGATGATGTCTTCCAGAATAATAGTAACCAATTAATTCTGTTAATTTTGGGTCACTATGAGGTTTATCAATTACCGTATCATCTCCACTTAATGTACCACCTACTAAATTGATGTAAAGCTTAACTTCTTCAAATAAATCCTTGGGTTCGTAACGTTCACGCAGCAGAAATCTGTTGACACTATCATGTAACAAATCTTCCAGAATTTCTGCCAACCGTGTGCAGCCTGGATACTTTGATTCTGCCAGTAAAAACAGAGTGTAAGTGTTGAGGTGTTGAGGTCACACTTGGCAGTGGATGGCTTGGTAGTCGATCTGATTATCTGAACCCTAAATATGCTCTGGACCTAAATTATCCGTCTTTCCAGTCCAAGAGTGATTAGCGATCGCCTACTTTTTTCTGATTTTCACTACTACATTTATTGTCTCATTTGTCAATGCGTAAGTTCTGCCAGTTTCCCGTCTCTCGCGCAGTTTGCGCAGTTCTTCCAATGAAAAGGAAAAGCCCTTAGATTTAGCTTCCTCTTCTTCTGATGCAGGAACGTACTCTACTAGGTCTGATACATTACAGCCAAAAATCTCTGCAAGCTTCAGGTATCGCTCCAGTTGATCAAGTCCGTTTTCTTTTTCCCAATTTTGAATTGTGTTTGGGGTTACACCAACTAAAACCGCTAGCTGGACTTGCGTTAGTCCAGCTTGTTCACGGAGTTCGGCAACCCTCGACTTTGGTTTCAGAGGCATACTTCAGCTTCCAGTCAACTTTTCACTTTTTATTATACTCATTTAATCAACCCATTATCTAAACTTATTTAACAAACTTAACTTTTGCACCTAACAAAAACACCAAAAACATTTGGTTATGATATGTAAGGTAAACAACTTTTCTTGCAAATGAATCAATGAGGCAAATCAGCGCATCGGCTTTCCGAGAAGTTACTCCGGGTACTTTTTGCCCAACGGTAAAGGTCTTGAGACTGTTGGGTTGATTGAGGGGTTCGTTCATGAATTCTGGTTTTATTGCAAAGGGAGAGTTAATGCGCCAACATGAACTCTCCCTACAAGTTGATTTATCATTTCCTGCGCCAAGCTGAATATTATATCGATTCCGGCTGCGCCGGAATGATATACTCCTGATAGGAGCTTCTTGGGTGCAATGAGGAAAAGTTATGCCTAAACCCTACCCACGCGCACCGTCAACTGTCACACATCCACAATCGGCTCACGCGCACCCCCCACGGTCACAATCGGTTTTCTTGTATTTTCAGCACTTGCTAATGCTATATTTTATACAATAAAAAGGTAAGTTGAAATGGCGATGCTGCGGCAAGCTGAATTCGAGCGTTCACTCCTTGCCCTGTTTATCCGAAGGAAAGGCGACTATACTTGAGACGACGCATTAATCGACATAAAACGCGCAACCCTCCCCAAATCAAGCCGGATTTTTAGTATTAATTGAGAATTATTTCTAATAAACGGCTTGATTTGGGGCACTCCACGATTAATCGTGGAGCACACAACGAGTAATCGTAAAGGGTTGCGCGTTTTGTGCAGGTTTTTCCCTCGACATAACATGCCATGAACTATAAGGGAGCATAGACGCAAAGAGCGCGGCTTGTCGTAGACATCACTCTTCCTTGAGCGTGGGAACACAACCCCCTTTATAGAACCACAGATACGACACGTCCGTGCTCAAGCACAATACCAATAGCGCGATCGCTCGACTAAAAGGACTTTTCACAAAACGTTACAAAATGTATTTTGCTTGAGCAAAAGTACTTATCCCTATTGTCACGAGATCGGATACTCAAAGCAAAAGCCACATTGATTGCCACAAGGTCATAACGGAAGCTCTCAAGCAAACTATAGTCTTCTTGACGATGCTTTTACTCCACATCATCTCTGGGGCGATCGCACCGATCTCAGCTATTGTGTCCATAACCACAAGAAAGGGTAGCAAATCGCACGAGCGCTCCGGACGCTTTTTCGCGCTGTTATGGTCGTCGTGGCACTCACACGCGTGGTAGTTGCCTCTACTATATCGCTCTCTATAATTGACCTGAGTAACTGACATTGATTGACTATTTTTACCCTAAAATTG
>JAQYWP010000463.1 GCA_029379285.1 Rhizonema sp. PD38 | reverse complement strand
AATTAACAGTTGGTTCCACAGGCAAACGGACACGAAAGCGCGTACAACCAGGTTTTGAGTCAAAATGAATGTCTCCGTGGTGCCTGTTAACAACAATGCGATAGGCTATTTCTAAACCCAAACCCGTACCTTTCCCCACACCTTTAGTGGTAAAAAATGGTTCAAAAATTCGGGATTGAATTGCAGGGGGAATACCTGCTCCTGTGTCAGTCATTTCTACGATTAAGCAGGTATTTTCTTTGTAAGTATGAATTGTCAAATCGCCTTTTCCTTCCATCGCATCTATGGCATTATCAATTAAATTTGTCCACACTTGGTTGAGTTCACTGCCATAAGCGTTGATCCGTGGCAAAGTGTGATCGTACTCTCGATGTATAGTGATCCCCTTTTTGAGGCGATGCTGGAGGATGAGTAAGGTATTTTCAATTGCCTCGTGTAAATCTATTTCTTGTAGCGGGGCTTGATCCATATAGGAATAGCCTTTAATTGCTTTTACCAATTCAGAAATACGGGTAGTACTTTGCTCAATTTCATTGATTAATCCAAAGGATGCAAGTGTTGCTTCCAGCCAAGTTAAGACATGCACGAGACACTCCTCCGGGACGTTGTCGGCAATAGTATCTAGCGAAGACGTGTTGAATCCAGCAGAAACTAAAGTGGAAGAGAGTTTCCAACCATTACTGACATCATGTTCTTCCAGCCAGTCTGTGACTTCGTCTTCCTGATCGCTTTGGGTTAAGGGGTCGAGTTTGGGTGAGTGAACAGCGTCTTTTATTGCTTGACTTTGAAGATTAAGAATAAATTTGAGTTGTTCAGTAGAAAGGGAATTAAGGTGCAAACCCAAATTTTGTAAGTTTTGAAAATTATCTTTTAATTGGCAAGCAGCCCTTCTGGCAGCTGCTCCTGGATTGTTTAATTCGTGGGCAAGACCAGCTGACATTTTACCAAGTGCTGCCATCTTCTCTTGTTGTCGTAACTGCGCTTCCACTTCTTTGGTTCGTCCTACCATCGCTGTGAGAATAACATCAGCTGTCTGTGAACATTCAGTGATGATGTCTTTAAACGTATCCGTTTCAATTCGCAAAACGCGACTGGGTGCGATCGCATGGGCACTGGCAATTGAACCCGAATTCGTTAGCATCGACAGTTCACCCATAAAATCCCCACGTCGATGTACTACCAGCACTCTTGTCTCATTACCAACTTTCTTAGTAATTTCGATAGCGCCTTCTAAAACAACGTGAAAGTGATAATTTGAGTCACCTTCTGTAAACAACACATCGCCTGTACTGAGTTCAATTTCATCAGCACCACGCTGCTTCATCTTCTCCAAATCGTCATCGGTTAACTTGGGAAACAGCGTCATCTGGTTGGGATCGTGCAGCATAGCAACTCCTTTATTTTCCTAATTTATCTTTACTTGACTCTCCCCGAGAGATCCAAAGCGGGGATTCTTTTGAAATAAGATTGAACTTTGTTTTCTAAAGTCTAATTCTACCTAACGACTCGCACCAAACACCGTCTACACAGTCTACTTAAGTCTATTCCTAAGTTTCTCGTCTACGGTGAAAAATTTTACTTGAGGCTTTTCGTAACAGATTGTTTAAGCGATCGCCATGGCTCTAATTGCGGAATCAATGCACAAAGGTTAATTTACCAAACTCAATATTACACCTACAACTCACCAGACAGATCGACCCTACGCCGTCACGCAGACATGATTCTATCAGGTAGCAGGGAAGGTGTATTGATAGGACAAAACCGTAAGGATGTCCAAGAGCGGGCTCGTGCAGTTATTTAAGCCCTATGATCATAATTTTAATTAAAGATACCAGGTTTCTTTGCGTAGCGCAAATCATTTAGGACATCTGTATATTGTTAAATCACAAACTTCAGCACCTATTTGATGGGGAGTTTCAAACAGAATTTGCTAGTATATTGAAGGACAGCCTGATGCTGCTAGCCTGATTGTGCTTAGCGTCATTAATAAAATTGCAACCCCTTACCCTGATAAAATGCTGAGTTTAAGGAAAATTTGGCGGCTGTTGAAAGAAACTTTTTCTGAATGGCATTTTAATGAAGTTTCTCTTTTAGCTTCTTCTCTAGCTTATTATGCTGTATTCTCCATAACACCATTACTTATCATCGTAATGATGATAGTCGGGGCAGTTTTTGGAGAAGCCGCAGCAAAGGAGCAAATAGTAACTCAGTTGAAAGAACTAGTTGGTTTTAAAGGAGCGCATGCTATTGCCACAGCTATCGTTAACCTAAGAACAAATGCTACAGGAAGCACATTACGGCTGATATTTAGTCTTGGCTTTTTGATATTTGGCGCTACCAGTGTTTTTTCTCAAATTCAAAACGCATTGAACAAGATTTGGGAGGTAAAATCAGTCCCAAGACAGCAAGTTTTTAATTTTTTCCGAAAACGTTTATTATCCTTTGCGATGGTGTTAGTAATTGCATTATTACTGCTACTGTCTTTTGTGGGTAACACAATCTTAATAGAGTTATATCATTTTATACATAACACAGTTCCCGGTACAGGGTATCTGTGGCAAATTATCGGCTTTTTCGTTTCCTTTGGGGTCATGACGGTAATATTTGGCGCAATATTCACTATTCTACCTGATACTGAAGTAGCATGGCGTGATACTCTTGTAGGAGCGATAATTACCGCACTTTTATTTCTGTTTGGTCAATGTTTCTTTTGACAAAAGTGATTTTTCCTCAAAATAAACCTGCAATTGATGCTGGCTTGTTAGCATTGAAGGCTCTGTGGGGAATATTAAGTGGAGACTTAGATCTTCAGATTTTGCCACATGATAGCAGGGTTTTTATGGAATTAAACTGCTTACTGCCAAGTAGAAGCCGTAGGCTAGGCGTGAAGTAAGCAAAGGATGAGGCACCTTGGTGATGAGGTCGAGCAGCTGGCATATGCTGTGATTGGAGAGCCTGGGATCTGGGTTTATAAACTTCATGAATATGGTGTTTTCTTATGAATTATTTAGGATTGTGGTACGAGTAACAAGAAGAATAGTCTTACTTGGGGTGATGTAGCTTACACTGCAAAACTTGCCATTTCAAACGTTAACCAGGGATGGGGATTGTCTGATATCGAATGGAGAGCATTGGAATTGATTCGGCTGGCATGGGAAATACTTATCGAAGCCGGACTTGCAACGTATTCTACTAAAACTGAACTTTGTCAAGTGGTCATACGCTTTCTCGCTCTCGTTAGCTTTTACGTTGAATTTTGTAATGATGGGAATGATTGGGAATGCTACATTAAACCGTACTTTAAGGAGTGGATAAAAGTAATAAACCTTAATCTTTTTGATCATAGATTAGACATTAAGCACCCTGACTACTGGGATGTATTTCTAGAGGAAGAACAACTAGGTAGTAGTACTCTGTCCTTTATAAATAATGCTTTACAAGAAATACGGGCAGCGCTGACCAAAGGTTTCGGAAATGAATCAATGTTGTTGGACTCTCTTTATAGTAGTATCAGTATCAAACAAGATAGCAACAAATATAATGAGGAGGACGAAATATCTGCATTTTACACAGAACAGGATGAAATACTAAGCGAAGCAATAATAACAGCAGAAAAAATAGCTGATTGGGAGAAAATGTTTGAAGATAGCGAACAATGTGATGATTATGATTTTTATGAATCGGAGACGATTCTAATAGAAATGTTTGAAAATACTGAAGGAAAGAACGATTGCTATTTTGATGACACGCAAAAGATTATAATAGAAAATGCAGTATTATTTAACAAATTTTATACAGGTTTAGAAGAGATACAACAAGTTATGAGTGCTGCTGAGAGCTTAAAAGAGGTTTTTTCGTATCCCAAGCAGAACCAAAAGTATACTATCGCTAAATGCGTCGAAGAAACTGGCTTTGAAAAAATAGAAATAGAACGCTGGGTACGCGCAATAAATCGTAAAGGACAAGCTATTATATGTGGTTCACCTGGAACAGGAAAAACTTTCATAGCAGAAAAACTTGCGGAGCACTTAATTGGTAAATATGGTTTCAAGAAACTGGTGCAATTTCACCCGGCATACTCCTATGAGGACTTTATTCAAGGTATCCGTCCACAAACTCAAGATGGAAAATTGACATACCCACTGCTTCCTGGACATTTTCTAGAATTTTGTAAAAAGGCAGAATCTTGTCAAAATACATGCGTTTTCATCATTGATGAAATAAACCGTGCAAATCTAGCTTTGGTTTTCGGTGAATTGATGTATCTGCTCGAGTACCGTGATAAAGAAATTCCCCTTGCTAGCGGTAACAGCTTTCGCATTCCAAAAAATGTCCGTATCATTGGTACTATGAACACAAGCGATCGCTCTATTGCCGAATTCGATTATGCACTCCGCCGCCGCTTTGCATTTATCGAATTGCGTCCCAACTATGATGTGCTACAACGGTATCACTTGAAAACGGGTTGTGAGGTAGAGGGGTTAATTAAGACTTTACAGCGTTTGAATCAAGTTATTTCAGACAAAAACTACGAAATCGGTATTTCATTCTTTTTAACAGACTATTTGCGTGAAGATATTGAAGATATCTGGCTTATGGAAGTTGAGCCTTATTTAGAAGAATACTTTTTTAATCAGCCCGACAAAGTAGATGAGTTTCGCTGGAATAAAGTTAAGCAAGAGTTATCGCTATGAACAGGGAAAAACTCAGAATTATTGAATTGACAGAATATGAAACAAAATCATTTCAGAGTAACGAGATACCTGAAGCAGCAGGAATACAATTATATCAGAAATATCAAACCCAGGTAGATGTAGAATTCCCCAATTATAAAACAGGTGAGAAGTGGCAACTGAAAGCTAAAGGGTGGGTAGGTTACATTCGTTTAACTTCCGGACTAAGTCTTAAACTGCAACCCAAAGTGCCTATCAAAAACCTATTCGGAATGGTGGAATATGCCTACAATCTCAAGAGTTTTCGCTTTCTCGAAGATTTAATGGATTGCGAATCTCTAAATGAATTCTACAATCAACTCGCTCATGTCTTAGCCCAACGAATTTTAGAGCGGTGTCGCAAGGGATTATATCGTACCTATCTAACCAAAACACAGCAGCTAGCCTACCTGCGGGGACGGCTGGATGTGCAGCAGGTAATTCAAAAGCCGTGGGATATCAAGTTTAAATGCCACTACGAAGAACACACCCCTGATATTACAGAAAACCAAATTCTAGCATGGATACTTTATATCATTGGTCGTAGCGGTTTGTGTTCACAAAGAGTATCACCAAGTGTGCGAAAAGCTTATCACACTCTACAAGGAGTTGTGACACTGCAACCGTGGAAAGCAGAAGATTGTATCGGGCGACAGTACAACCGTCTTAATGAAGATTATCGACTATTAGACATCTCCGAAAATGACGTAGGGGCGTTAGCGAGTCTTCGAGCGTCACGGCTGTTCGCCCTTACCAAAGATTTGAACGAACGCATAATTAATTTCTGGAGATGTCTATTACATAACCTCTGCCGATTCTTTTTAGACAACACTGCGCCCAGCCATGAAAGGGGTGATCGCGCAATGTTACCCTTTCTCGTTGATATGGCGCGTTTGTATGAACTTTTCGTTGCAGAATGGCTTAAGGCACACTTGCCTTCAGACTTTATTCTCAAGTCTCAAGAAAAAGTCAACATAGGAAAAACCCTACACTTTAAAACAGACTTAGAACTGTACGACAATTGTAGTGTTACAGCCCGCTACATTCTTGATACCAAGTACAAAACCCCAGCTAGTCCATCACCTCAAGATGTATCCCAAGTTGTAGCCTATGCTGTGTCCAAAAATTGCCAAGAAGTAATTCTGGTGTATCCAACTTCATTAACCCATTCCCTAAATGAACTCGTTGGAAACATTCGAGTCCGCAGTCTCACCTTTGCTCTAGATGATAACCTAGAGCGCACAGGTCAAACCTTCTTAAAAAACCTTCAAACTTCTTCGTTATAAATTTAAGTCATTCACCGCGATTCTTAAACACCCTCGTTATTCTGCTGTGCAGCTTAGTGACTGTCACTCAAGGTTGTTAAAACTGATGGCGATAGGGAGGAGTGGCTGTCTTTGCCTTTAACGAGATCGCTCACTTCACCAACCATTTGCTTAACCTGGAATTCATCTGTGACATCGCAAGGTACAGCAAATACCTACCCACCCTGCTGCTTTAACTCGACACGCGCTCTTTCTATTTCTTCTGTGTCACGCGCACAAATTGCTAAAGGTACTCCTTGCCTGACTAACTTGCATGGCATGACTAACCCTAGTCTTCGCGAACCACCTGTAATCAGTACTGTCTGAAAAGCCCATCATAGAGTAGTATTGCCCAATTTTCGGAGATATTGTTCATCACTTGCCGTTGATTGGAGTGAATATCTCAGTGCTTCCTGGATCGGCATCTATTGTCGCGACGTTGCCTTTGACAAAAGTGATTTTTCCTCGAAATGAACCAGCAATTAGTGCTGGGTTGTTAGCGTTAAATAGATTAGCAGGTGTAACAACATATCCCACTCATTCTTCGGAGTAAAACCCAAATAAGGGACTGAGTATCCGACAACAGCCTCATTACAACATAAAGTCTTTGAAATCGTCTGATGATTTGTTATGGTCTTCATATCTTATAATCAAGTCTTGAGGACTTCCAAGTAGGGGAAGGCGTTTAACTGGCGATATCGGAGTAAGTTTGACAATGGACTCTTCGTCTTTCACGATTAAGATTTCTTCGCCACTAATTGCTGCCTCAATTAATGCGTACAAATTTTGAACTGCCTCATCAATATTTATTTTTTGCATATCTGTCGCCTATTCATTCC
>JAQYWP010000462.1 GCA_029379285.1 Rhizonema sp. PD38 | reverse complement strand
ATTGCGGTGACGCTTATGCACGGGCTTTTCTAGACTACTTGCAAGTGATCGCACCCCAGGATTTAGAACATCACTTGGATTGCCATTATACAGCAAAAACGGAGACAGGACGCTGTTTGCGTTACGAACCTGGACATTTTACACGCCTACCCAACCGTTATTACACTTTTCGTTGTGGCGGGATAGACTTTTTCGCCCCCGACTCGAATACTTTTAATACACCATCACCTCTGCCTGCGACTCCTGAAGGTGTTGCTTTACGCCGTCAATTAGAAAAACGTCACCATGAGCTAGAACTTGAAGAACTGCAAATTTTGGCACGTACTAATTTGAACTCTGGTACTCCCAAAGACGCAGAAGAACTTGATGCACTGCAAGCCAAATTAAATCAAATTGATGAGATTAAAATCGACATCGAAAAACAACTCGATCACGACAATGTTATCGACTTTGAACAACTTAATTGGCTGCAAAGTCGGTTGATAGAATCTTGGAATACCGAGGAGGTGCGGGGACGTATTGTTTATTTCCATCATCCTCCCTATGTGACTGAGGCAACGAAGTGGTATCAGGCGCAGACTTTAGCAGTTCGTCACCGCCTACGTGCTTGTTTTGATCGCGTAGCTGAAACCCTTGGTTCCGCCACTCAAGGGCGTCCAATTGTTGATTTAATTTTAAACGGTCATGCTCACTGCCTGGAATATCTCCGGACAACTAACACCGGACACGCAGACTCTGGTATCAATTACATTATCAGTGGTGGTAGCGGTTATTATCCTCGCCGTCAGCGAGAAGAGGGTTCTGAATTGTTAGAAACTCTCGGTAGATATACGCGGAAAATCGCAGATTCTTTCCTCTTCGTTGGTCGCAATGGTTACGATCAGCTTGAACGAATCCCCTACTCCTTTGTGCGGATTGACGTTCACGATAAATCCCCCCTTAAATTAATCGTTAAACCGTATATTGCCGAACGCTTTCAGGGAAAGTGGTATAATTATCAATTAGAACCGTTTGTAATCGGTGGAAGCGTGAAAAATTAAAAATGTAATCATTAAAGACCTCAATCAAAAATGAGGCGGTTTGTAAAAATCGATGCGAGACCTTTTTGTTTGACTTTTTTAAAAATAGAGGCTTGCATCCTTACCTACTCACCTTGCGCTCGTACATGATTACCTATTTTCTTGGCGTTCTTAGCGGTTAATTAAATTAAATATTATTCTGGCGGTTCGGAAGTAAACAAATAAAAATTCGTTCATTGTTTTTAATTTTTAATTCAAAAAGTAGTCGATACGAAATGTCAATGAAGCGCAATCTAAAATATAAACTTTTACCTTTGATCGCCATCATTTTGGTGATCCTGTCTTATTTACTGTTTTCGTCTGATAAGACAGCTAAAGTCGCCTCTTCATCTACCACTGTTTACGAACAACGGCAGATCCATAGCCCAGATGGAATTGGAAAATTTTATATGGGACGAGAAATAGCCCAAGTTATGGGGCATATAGCAGCTGGTTGGTTAGAAAGGCCAACCCGAGAAACTGAAGAACAACCACGTAAGTTGGTGAAAGCTATGAGGCTCAAACCTAATGATGTTGTGGCAGATGTTGGTGCGGGAACAGGCTTTTTTAGCTTTCGCATTGCACCTCAATTAACAGCAGGCAAGGTGCTGGCTGTGGATATTCAGCCAGAAATGCTAGACATCATTAAGTCTTTTGAAAAAGAAAAAAAGATTACCAACGTTGAAACTGTTTTGGGAACTGTGAGCAACCCCAACTTACCACCGGAAAGTATTGACTTGGCACTAATGGTGGATGCGTATCACGAATTCTCATATCCACGAGAAATGATGCAAGAGATTGTGCGAGCGCTTAAACCTGGTGGTAGAGTTGTACAGGTTGAGTATCGAGCGGAAAATCCTTTTGTGATGATTAAACCTCTACATAAGATGACTCAGAAGCAAGCTATAAAAGAAATGCAAGCAGTTGGTTTAGTTTGGCGCGAAACCAATAATGTGTTACCGCAGCAGCATATTCTCGTGTTTGAGAAGCCGCAGGTTTGATAATTGGATAGCAGGACGATATATACAGTTAAGATTGGATTGGTACGAGGTTCGCACTTTTGGTAGTGCTGTCCCAAACTATCCAACTAAACGCCTTATCTAATTCATCTGCACTGTTTGTAACTTTAAAGTAAAACTTTTCGCCACTCCTCGTTTCAATCGCAAAGTCGGCTTTATCAGCATACACAACCTTAAAACCTCTGTCTCTCAGACAGTACATTGCCCAAGCTTTCAATGACTGCTTGTAAGGCTCGTGTGGAATCGGTGGTTTTTTAATTGTTTCCTCAATTACTTGAAACATCTGCATTGCTTGTTGGTTGTTAGTTGTCATTTGTTGGGTGTTATATCATGTTCGCTCTTATTACTTATCATTAAAGCACTAAGGTCACCCATTAAAGTTGCGCTTTACCTTGCCTTCCAAAGCCGACAGACATCGGAGGGGTAAAAACACTCACAAATGCCTTTTGTTGCAAACTCACGAAAATACTTAGAGGGTGTTTGAAAAGTCGGTCAGTTTGTAAAAAAGCTCACGAGCGTATAAGCTGCGAATAGATAGAACACAGCACGAAAAGCAGCAAAAATTGGGCTTTCCCATCAGTTAAATGTAAACAAAGATTTCGCCAACAGTGTCTGCCCCTATCTCACGAATGATTTAGGAATGCTATATTAGATCTCAGTATATTTTATCTGGCGGATGTAAAAATTTACAGCCTACGGATTATTTATTGACTAACCAGACACCAACTACTTGACCTAGACCAACAGGTTGTTCAACGAAACCAAGCTTTTTATAAAAATCAACTGTATCATCTGTGAACAAATAAGCATGCTGTCCCTGCAATCGACTCAGTAAAATTTGTACCATCGTTTTCGCTATTCCTTGATGGCGAAAAGGGCTGAGCGTCCAGACATCGACAATGTAGGCATTACAAACACCATCGGATAAAACACGGGCAGTACCTATGATTCGCTTATCGGTATAGGCAATACACGTTGCATAACTATTTTCAAAAGACGCTTTGAGTTGTTCAGGGCTACGTCCATTATCAAATTTGTCTTGGCGCAGCGTGGTTTTCATCTCCACCCAATCAACATTATTTAAATCGGTTTTATACGTTACATCGAGCATTTTTCTATGTACCTGTACATCAGTGAGAGGTTAAGGTAATTGGACTAATGTCTGCGAGATTGCAGGAAAAGGGGCTAAATCCAGCTTTGAGACTGGCTTTCGCAGCGCTTTGACTACTCCTAAATCTTGATTTTCGCGTGTCTGCAAAATACTTAATCAGGTCGTCGGCTTTATCTTGATCATAAGCGACACTAAGAGGGTGTTTGAAAAGTTTTGAAAGGTCAAATTTTATGCCAGTCGTCTCACCATGATCCGGATTAAGGCAAGGTAGATAAATGTCTCCGATGTTTCCGGCAATAACTCAACGTCTGTTGACTAATCGCCGACACCCCATTAGCTTTCTCGTAAGTACTGAAACTAAATTTTGGGATCTCTTTAAGGCGAGATCCGTTAATACACAAGTTGCCTACGTTCTTAAATATATAGGGCAACTTCAAACCAAGATCCATATCATTCAATTAGCTTTTCTTAAAGCTGCCCATAACTCTAGACACTTATCAAAAGCTGGAGATTGCGGGTAGCAGAAGCTGACGCTAACAGAAGCTTCTTCCTTACTGAGGATCGCAGCGAATCTCGATCATAAAGCCATCGGGGTCGTAGAAATACACACCTCTGCCAGTAGGTCGAGACACAGGCCCGTAGGCGATCGCTATTTGGTTTTGTTTGAGGACTTCCACTGCTTGCTCAAATAACTGTGGATCTATGTCAAAGGCGAGATGGTAAGCTCTAGTGAAACTTTTTTCTGGGTTGAGATCTGGTGGTGACAAATTGGGTTCCCCAAATAAATCGAGGATAGTCCCATCAGGAGTCACGAAGTTGGCAACTTTTCCCTCTGCAACTAAATCTACAAGGGTTGCAGGAACCTCTTCGCCTGTTAATTCATGCAAACCGAGGATAGTTCCGTAGAAGTGTCGAGAAGCTGGCATATTTTGAACATTGAGGGCAATGTGGTGGACTCTTCGCAAATTGCCTGGTGCAAGGACACTGTTAAGAGATTGAGGAGTTGATAACATATATGATTATACAAATATTGTCAGTTAGTACTTATGGGTGAAAAAGGGTTCAATTCACCAACCAACTGGACTTAAACGTGTATGGTTCACTGTCTGCCATAAAAAAGAAGACTGTACGCCACACAGATAATATTGTCTACCATACATATGGTAATAGACATCAAGAGAAATGGTATAGGGGCGTTCCCTCTTTCTTACGGCTTTCCTCGCCCTACAATGTGTTTCAACGAACGCACAATTAACTGTACGTTCGCTCCTGATTGAAGAGTGAGAGGAATTAAAGCCTTATTGTTTAAGGCAAAATGTATTGAGACAATAACGATTTTGCTGTTCTCGGCTCGCGTTTTAGCCGCACAAGGCTATACCCGCACCAACACCAACCTCGTTGCGGAAACGGCTGGCATCAGCGTCAGCTTGCTCTATCAGTACTTTGCCAACAAAGACGGGCTGATTGCAGCACTGCACGACGAGCGGCATTCAAGAGCAAATGCTGATGAGGTAAAGCTTTGCTTTCAGCCCTCCTGGAGTGCCTTCAAGAGCTAGCTCCTCGAAATCCCAGTTGAGCGTTAGAGAATAATGAAGTGCCGTTTCGTTGGTGAGAGGTATTAGCTTTAGTTATGAGTACAGAAAATTTCTGGGTAGCCATTTCAGCGATCGCTACAATCGTCTACACAACAGTTACAGTAATTAACCTTGTGTTTGTATCTCGTCAAATTACAGATTCTCGTCGCTTCATGCAAGCTCAGTTCATCAATGAATTACAAAGGGAGTTCCATCAATTTTCAAAGGTGTTTGAGCAGCTTGAGCAGCCGGAGCAACTCAAATACCTCGACAATAACCATCTAGAGATCCGAAATGCTTTTGTAGAATGCTTCAATTTCTTTGAACGTATAAAGACTTTACTTGATACTAATGTTATCAATTTACATTTAATTAACCGCGTCTTTGCCTACCAATTCTTACTACTCGTTAACACCCCGCAAGTACAGGATAAAATTTTGTTTGAAAGAGGTAATCACTTTTGGGAAATCTTTGCACTTCATAAGCAGCTTATCGATTTTCGTAACTCACGGGGTCTTCTCATTCCATTAGCTAAGACTGATTTAGCTCGCCGTAACCCATCGTTTTATCAAGCTAATTTGAAGCATTATCACCAGAATATAAAAAGGAATAGTGGGACTTAAACAAGGAGGAAAGGTAAAAACAGAGTATAATTTATACGTTCGCTACTAATTAAAGAGAGAAAGGAATTAAAGCCTTGCTGTTCAAGGTTTTAACGTGATTGTGGAACTGATTATAGTGGTACCGTGTAATACTTGGATAAAGTTGAAGGAGGGTGACGGTATAATGCATGGGAAAGAGTTCTAGTGTTTCTGTGTATGACAAGTATCAATCAGCTACCCTGGTATTAATTCCTCTTCGACTTCTTAAATGAGCGAACGTACAGAATTAATTTTCACGAACTCAGTCTAATGTCTAGTCTATTGAATAGTAGACTTTATGTAGTGCATCTTCAGAAGGTAAAAGGTACCCACGTTTAAAAACGTGAGAGTTACAGGCTTGGTTGCCTTCTCGCTCTAACTTGTGCATCGCCACACAAATTTTTGAGAAAAGTTAAGCTTTATACCTGATAGCGGTGATTTTTTCTTGAGACCTCTTTCCGTGACTCATAGCTGCCCTCTGCCTTTGTTTATAAAGAAAAATGACCAGATTTCCATATGACCGTTTTGCAAAAGATTATCTTCAAGAATTATTATCACCATTAGGTTCAGTAGAAACAAGTAAAGATATCGCCGGAGAAGTCAGAGAAATTGATGTTTATTTCGTACCCTCACCCAACTCTCAAAATGATAAACAAGCTTTGGGATTGTTAGGAAGATTTACTGATACAGCGGTATTAATTGAGCCGTTTCGTAACGCAGTCAAAAAGTCAGAAGTTCGTATTTGTATGGGTAAGTTGTTTGATACTTGTGCTCTTTTTGAACGTGAAGCTAAACGCAATGATATAAAATTACAAGAAGAGTCTTTACCTAAGTTATGGATTCTTTCTCCGACAGCATCTGAAGAATTTTTAGCAGGATTTAACACAGAAACTGATGAAGATAATTGGTTCAATGGTATATACTTTCTAGGGGATTCCCTGAGAACAGCAGTGGTAGCTATTCATCAATTACCAGTAACTCCAGAAACTCTTTGGTTAAGATTATTGGGGAAAGGGAAAGTCCAGCAACGGGCAATTGAGGAAGTCCAAGCGTTAGATCTCAAAAATCCATTACGTAGCAAAGCGATAAATTTATTAGCTTCCTTAAAAACTACTTTAGAATTAAATCAGAATTTAGATGTGGAGGATAGAGAATTATTTATGCAATTATCACCAATTTATGAACAACGTTTGGCAGAGGCTAAACAAGAAGGCAGACAAGAAGCTAGACAAATCTACGAACAACGCTTGGCAGAGGCTAGACAAGAAGGTATACAAGAAGGTAGACAAGAAGGAGTTCAAACTGAACGTCGCACGATTATAGAAAATTTCCTTAAAGTTCGGTTTGGAACTTTAGATAACGAGCTACAAGCAATTATTGAACCTTTATTAGCATTACCACCAGAAGAATTTAGTTCTTTTCTATTAGAACTATCAAATTTATCTCGAGAAGAA
>JAQYWP010000461.1 GCA_029379285.1 Rhizonema sp. PD38 | reverse complement strand
AATCTGGTATGATTATGGTCATAAAGTTTTCTAAAGCTTTTGTTGCTAACCCCTATCGGCTCGCCTGTCAAACTAGCTGTAGGGGTTTCACATTATTACTTTTAGCGCTCTAGGCACACTATCTATAAAAATACACGCATCTATAACTTGTACACCCAAAGTTTTCTTACCTGGGGCGTAACAGTCTGCGGGTGCAACAATCAATTACACTCGTGTCTAATCGAAAAACACGAACTTACTGACCGAGACTATAAATGTAGGTAGCTTCGTCTAAGCACTTTCATAACCACGGACGTGTAGGCGGGTTGATTAGTTTTTCGCTCTTTTGTCTTCATGCCGACTCCTCCAACAATACAACTTTTTCTAAAAGCCCTTGCCTGATAACCTGCTCAATTAATTCAGATCTGGTAATTAAGAGTTTCTCAGAAACTCGATCCACCTCAAGGGATGCTGTCTCAGTCAGCATAATCTGATAGCGCTGCTTCGTCTCACCATATTTGTCTGGTTCGGCTCGTTTAGCTCTTGGCACTTTCTTAACTACATACATAAACACCTCACTATCTAATCTACAAATTCATCATAGTACATATTTACAGACTTACATAAATAAATATCTACACATATACACATCTACATACTATAATAGAGATACAACAAAAGACGACCGCTCCTGTCTGGACAACTTGCGCGATCGTCCTTTGAAACCCGTAACTCTACAGGCATTTCACTACATGTTACAACAATACACTAAATTCGTCACCATTGACGAACAGACCATCGCGCAAGCTGAACTAAACGCATACATCAGTCAACAAGCCCAAGAGATAGCCCCCGAGCCAGAAGTTCAATTTATCGACCTTGACGGCTTCTATAACTACAAAGCACTTGCTAATGGCAAAACCATAGCCATCATCACTCATGACAGTGACGACTTCGTAACTCAGCCTTGGGTAGTGATGGTGGGTGAAGTGGAAGTCCATCGTGCCAACACTTGGGTAAAGTGCGCTCATTACATCCAATGGCATTACTTGCGAGGGACACTGCCTAGCTCTTGTGTGGCGGCGAGGCGATCGCGCTTCATTGGTAACATAAACGATGATTCAGTCACATCTTCCTATTCGTACCCATAAACTCATGCTTGAGGGGATTTTCGGTTCGGTTCCGAATTGAGGTGCAACCGAACTCAAATGATTCTTTTACGTAGGGGTAGCGGGTATGAATCCTCAAGGGTTGTAGGCTTTCCGTACTAAACGACCCTTTTCAGGTCGCGCTCTAGCCAACGGAATCGCACTACAGGTTACACTTTACAAGTCTGGACGCGAGAGGAGGGATAAAAGCTGCCCGAGTGCCCCGAGGCGAAGCAAGCCTTGGATACCATGGGAGGTGTCCCGGTCGTGCTCGGAAACTGTAATTAACTTGATCGCGCGTTATCCAAAGCTTTCTCTCTCTCCATCCTACGCGATCGCAAAATTCGTCTCTCAACAACTGGTCATAAGATATGCGGTCGGTTTGACCGCCGACTTCAAGGTAAATTTTTTTCTGAACGCTAAAGCCAAAACGCCCTGAGCTGTATTTTACCCACAAACTGTCTATAGTACGCAAGTCGGTGCAGGGAAAATTTAACAGTTCTTCCTCCGTAATCCAATCATCTTCCTCACGACCCACAACTTTGAGCATGACTGAATAGGTCTCATCATCGGCGTCTTGCCATTTTCCTGCTTTTAGCAAGTTACGGAGTCGGGTGTAGTCTATGGAGCGATCGCTAGACAGGTCATCAGTTTGCGGCGACTGAACGGTTTGTGGTGGTCGGTAGTCAGGAGCGCGATCGCTACTGTTGTCATCACTTGAAGATCCACGAGTAGGCGTAGAAATTTCACTATTGCGATTAGAACTTCTCTGCTCCAATTCTCTTATTGGTTCTATCTCACCTTGAGCGATCCTCAACTTCCATAAATGAGGTATTGCACTCTGTAAAAGGTTTTCTAATTGAATGGCAACAATACCCTCATCAAAAGCTCTTTGAATAACATCAAGATTATTTATATTGTCATAGCCCAGTGCATCATAAAATCCTTGAGCAAATACAATCGCTGCTCTATCCTCAATTGGCTGATTCATGCCAATCACATAATTAATATGTTGGCTAATTACCTCAGCAGGTTTAGATGAATAACAGGCATTAAGTAATACACATTTTACATAATCAGTATGTAGTCTAAACAATGCTGCTAATCCTGTTGGTAATACATGCAAGTGATTGCCACCATCGTCTTCTAACACCAAGCTGCCATCTTCAAGACCATGCCCACAGAAATGGACAATTTGAGGACGTTCTTCTGCGAGCGCTCTGCGAATATCCTGGGGGCGTACAGCGGTTCTAATTTTAATTTCAAATGAATCTCGTTTGACTGCTCGTTTTATTGCTTCTTCTATTTCCCGAATTTCTCTATCCAAACGTAATCTATTGGGAAGTGCTGCCAGAACCAAGATTTTCTGCATCGCCTATAATCCTTTTATATAGAAGAGTAATGCTGGTGATAAGATTGAGACTTTGATTCCGCAGATGATAAAGCTTCATTAGCTTTCAACCACTGCTCAATTAGCTCTACCACCACTTGACTCATCTTTAGCCCACGGATAACACAAGCTGCGTGAAACCGTTTTTTCGTGTCATCTGCAATACTGATATGCATAACTTTTACGGGTATAGGCTGCTTTAAACGCACATAACAAATCTACAAATGTAGAAAATACGATTCCAGAGAAAATATTATCAATTTAAGCAGATTTTTGATAGCCTGGTGAGACGAGAGGAAAAGCACCACGATACAGACATACTACATGCAAGTGAAGCAATCGGAGCTTACGCCATTCTCAAGATTACTCTCACTTTGAACCTCTCGTCACAGTTTAATTGCGATCGCTCCTTATCTTCACGGATTATAGAGGACGCAATTACTGAGTCACCCTCATACACAAAATCAAGGCATCGGGATCATCCGCCAACCCGCATTCGCTTAGCAATTCTTCATAATCAACCTTGTACATTTCTGCCAAAATCGCAGCCCGTTGATATTGACCATCCATAATCAGTCTTGCAACTGCGACTCGTGGATTAGTTTCAGCGTGAGAAAAGCTTTTAACGGGCTTTTTAAGAGCTTGTCCCATTTCGCTTGTCGTATCCGGTTTCATTTGTTCCTGCTCGAATGGTTCAACTTTCTGCGCAGTGGCAGGCTTTTGCCCCATGCCGTTCTTGAGGCATCCCAAAAAGTAACCCGTAGGATTTTCTTTGTTAGCCAACACTCCAGTTCTCTTCAATTCATTGGCAGCATTGAGCATCACATCCTCACCGTATTGCGTGACGCACTTGTGCAGTTGATTTGGAGAAAGATTAACGCCAATCATTTCTAGAGTTTTTGACAACTGCAGGGAAACGACAACTTCTTTAGGAACGTTTAAATCAGAATTGCTCAATGCACTGCCAATGGCGGCCCACAATTCCAACAACATTAGGGGTACTTTGGTTAGGGCGATCGCTCTCCCCACAACTTTCTGTGCCGTCAGTCCCTCAGAATCCATCTGCCGTTGAATTTCTACACCAACCTCCTGATCGTGAATGGGAGGTACTTGAGCATAACGGCTACCATCAGGAAGACTTCGCCAAATTGTGGGGGTGTCCGTTTCCGAGACTGCAACATGTTGTTGTTCTTCTATTAATTTATTAACAACAACAATCTTGTTGTTTGAGTCCGTCTGGTGGTCGTCCTTATTACGGACTACCTCATCATTGCTGGTTAGTTGCTGTTCAATTCCTCTTTCCTCAGTAGCCTGTACTTTTGGAAACTCCAAAACTTTCTTTGTACGGATGTCCTTAATACGGACTACTGGCTCTGGAAGCCACTCCTCAACTGGTTTAAACCAATACTCACTACTGGTACCTGGTCGCTTGTTCTCCTCAATGATATTCTGTTCCTTTGCAATAGACAATCCCTTGAGTATTGTTTTCCTGTCACACCCGGTTCTCTCTGCTACATTGTCAGCTGACTCAGTGAACGTTCCCCCTGAGATGGTGCGGTAAATCACTTGAGTTAAAGTAAATGATTCAACGAGTGTTGGTTTGGATTCGGCTGTCCGACAAAATCTGTAGAGTGCGGCGTCTTTCAGTTCTGGCGACAGGCTCTGTATCCATTCTAAGGTGACGCCTTGTTGGGAATCATCATTATCAAATGCTTGAAGAGTTGCAATCATTGCTCAAGCTCCCCTGGTAATGCGTTACCGCGTGCGTTATTGCATGCATGGCAGGAGAGGCGTAGATTCTTGATTTTGTTAGTGCCGCCCCGTGATAGGGGGATATAGTGATCAATTGTCAGAGTCTCGGAGGTAAGCGTAGTGCCACACCAAAAGCATTGCATTCCATATTTGGCTATCAGGTGTGGGCGTTTGCGGCGTTTTTGCTTATTACAAAAACGCAAAGTCTGCGGGAGAGAGTATTCTCTCCCGCGAGCTTTGCGCTTACATAGACGTGGGGAATCTGTCCCCATGCATGGTGCAGGGAGATCTGGTATTGTTTGGATAGTCATAAACTATTGTTTGTGAAACTACCCCCAGCATCTGCCTCGAAAACAATTACTGGGGGCTTTGTTTTGCCTGCACAAAATTGCTGACAGCGACGACTGTCAGAATTTTTGCGAAAACTTTAAACTCATAGTAGTCACTAAGACTTATTTAGTCAACTAGGAGATTACAATGTGGAGAGAAATGATCAGCAAAAACTTATGATCTCTTTGGAGTGTGTAGATAAACTCAAATGGAGTCCTGAACTAGGTAAACGCTTACAATCTCTACGTGGCGAGGTTTCGATGCGAGCGCTCGCTGAAAAAGTTAGTCATAATGGTTTGACTTGTACCTACCAATACATTCACAAGCTAGAAGTTGGAAAAGCCGAATCTGTCTCTACAGAACTAATTCTGGCTATTTGTAATGCTCTTGATACTGACTTTAAGAAGCTCTTTCCTGCTGTATATTTTGAGCCTTCTGAACTTTTGCGAGTGTTACAGAATCACGTCGCCTAGCAGTTGACTTTGTCTACTACGAGTTGATAGAATAGAAGTACAAAAGCGATCGCGCAAGTTTCCTAGGCTAATGCGATCGCTTTTGTTTAATCCAAGATTACAAGGACTATAACTAAATGTACCATTTCACAGAAGCTGACTTCAAGCTTGAGTCTTCTGCAAAAAGATGCATTGTCGAAACTGTTGATGAACACATCATCGCTCAAGCAGAGTTGGATGCATATATCGATGCCCTTGCCCAAGCCATAGCCCCTGAGCCAGAAGTCCAATTCATCGACCTTAACGGCTTTTACAACTACGAAGCATTTGCCAGTGGTCAAACCATCGCCACTATCACTTATGATTGTGGCGATTTTGTGACTCAGCCTTGGGTTGTCATGGTGGCTGAAGTGGAAGTCCACCGTGCCGAAACCTGGGCAAAATGCGCTCATTACATCCAGTGGCATTACAAACAAGGGACACTGCCTAAGCTGAAAACCTTATCACCTGAAGAATTACTGGACTTGCCTTTTGACCAACTAACTCACCAAGAGTGGGAAAAGCTTAAAGCCTATAAGCCACAGCTTGAAGATGTGGATTTCGTAGCAGCGTAATCACAGTTTTGGGTGGATACCTTGTCCACCCTAAGTATAAATTGAGAATAGGAAGTCAAATAATGTTTCTTAAGGCAGTCAAATCACAATCCAAGTTACGCTTAGCTCTGGTTGGTCCCTCTGGTTCAGGTAAAACTTTTTCCTCTCTGGCGATCGCTTCCGGATTAGGACAACGTATTGCAGTCCTCGACACAGAGCATGGAAGTGCCAGTAAGTACGCTGATAAATTCAATTTTGATGTCGTTGAACTTAGCAGCTTCCATCCCAAAGAGTATATTAACGTCATTCAAGCAGCATCCAATGCCAATTACGACGTACTCATCATTGACAGCCTCAGCCATGCTTGGATGGGTAAGGATGGGGCACTTGAACAAGTCGATAGAATTGCTAAAAAAACACAATCTTCAAACTCTTTTGCAGCATGGCGGGATGTTACCCCGATGCATAATCAGATGGTAGAGGCAATGCTGGCTTGCAAGTGTCATCTCATTGCGACGATGAGAGCTAAGACAGATTACGTTGTGGAGCCTAACGAGAAAGGCAAGATGGTTCCACGTAAAGTCGGGTTAGCACCGATACAGCGTGATGGATTGGAGTATGAATTTGACGTGGTTGGCGACATGAACTTAGAGAACGAGTTGATTGTTGGCAAGTCTCGTTGCTCAGCATTATCAGGACAAATTATTGCTCAACCAGGTTTGCAGTTAGCCGAGATACTGAAAAAATGGCTATTAGATGGCACACCTACCTCTGTTCCACAGCAAGTAGCTGTTACTACCAATAGTAATCCTCACAACGAACGTGTACGCAGTGTTCGTACATTGTTGGGGATTGAGGGTAAGGCAGTTCTAGAATGGCTTAAGACGGAGATGCTGGTTAACTCTCCAGCTGAGTTGGATTTAAACCAAGTTGATGAGCTGATTGAGTCGATGGCTGTACAGTGGGCAGTCAAACAGGGGGTACAACATAATCATGCCGAGAATAGTTTCAGAAAGCATATCAGAGCAATAATCCAAGAGGGATACACCGAAGTCGATGCGATTGGATTGTGGATGGAGCATGTACAACAGCAGGCTGCTCAAAAGCTTTCAATGAGCGTGGGGTAACAATTCCACCTCGGCTCCGTATATCACATTGGAAAGACAGGGAGCAATTCGATTTTGTGAGCTAAAGCCAATGTCGTGCGATCACCACCACTCGGTTCTCAGT
>JAQYWP010000460.1 GCA_029379285.1 Rhizonema sp. PD38 | reverse complement strand
AAAGAGCTATGAAGCTTATTCTGTCTGCGTTCTAGCTTTCATGTCACCCCCTCAGTCTAACATGGCAAAAAAAGGATATTCTCTTTATTGTTGCAGCAGGAAACTTACCAACAGAGGGTAGAATTGGATTAACAAGATTGTCTGCAAAAGAACATATTGAAGCAAATCGACTGTACCCTGATTATCTGTTAGAAGATTCAAGCAGAATTGCTAACCCTGCACAAAGTTTTCAAGCTTTAACAGTTGGCTCAATTGCCTTGAATTCTTATCATGCACCACCGTATTCTTCGATTGCACAAAAAGATAAACCCTCAGCCTTTTCATGTTCTGGGTTCGGAATTTGGAATACTATTAAACCAGAAGTAGTTGAATATGGTGGTGATTTAGTACAAGATGAAAGTACACCACCTAACATTATTATCCGTAATGATGTTTGTCCTGAATTAGTACGCTCAACTTTAAATGGTGGTTCAGCCGTTGGAACCGATAAAGTTGGTACTTCCTTTGCAGCGCCAAAGGTAAGCCACATTGCAGCGCGTCTTGCTGCTGAGTTACCTAATGAAAGTTGCCTTCTTTTCCGTGCATTAATCGTGCAATCAGCAAGATGGCCAGAATGGACAAGTGCGGATGATGTTAATAAACTGCACGTTATCCGTCAAATTGGTTATGGTCTTCCTAATGTTGATCGTGCTTTGGGTAATGCTCCCAATCGCATCACTTTGATGACAACAGGAGAGCGCCGTATTGTCGCGAAACAAGCTCATGTTTACCAAGTAAAACTTCCGGAACAACTACGTTCTCAAGGCAAATCGCTGGAGATTCTGCTAGAAGTTACTTTGTCATACAAAGCACAACCACGTCGAACCCGTAGAAACCGCCGAAAATACCTTTCAACTTGGCTGGATTGGGAATGTAGTAAGAAAGGTGAAGATCCAGAGAGGTTCCTAGAAAGAATTTTGAAAGAGTATGATGCTCCAGAAGATGCTGAAAAGGGGGATAAAGGTTTCCAATGGACTCTTGGTAAAAGATCAAAAAACCACGGAAAAATTGAGGGTGTTTCTAGAAGTGCAGGAACTCTTCAGAAGGATTGGACAGTTGTAAATTCATTTGAACTTACAGAGGCATTTTCCATTGCAGTTGTTGGACATGAAGGTTGGAATAACGATCCAGAAGCTAGCATTCCATACTCTCTAGTTGTGAGCTTTGAAGCTATACAAGCTGATATTCCAATATATACGCCTTTTATTGAAGCTCAAGTTGAAACAGAAATTCAACCACTGATAGAAATTCAATCTATTGTGGTTAGCTGAGGCGATACGGATGTGCGCCGTTGCCAGCGGGCATCGCACCTTACAGTACGATAAAGCCCATCATGTGGACTACTATACAGGCAAGAAGATTGTCGCGAAAGTTAATTGTCAAAAAGTCAAAACTTGGGCATGATTTTTGAGCTTTTTTAACAATTAACAACCAAAATTACTACAATTTGACTTGCAACAAATGGCTACGGGGATTGAAAGTACGTATTGCGCGAATTTTTTCATAGTATTCCCGCTCTTGTGGGCTGAGGTCTTTTGGTGGTGCAATCACAATTTTCGCTAACAGATCGCCACGTCCACCTCTAGTCTCGGGCCAACCTTTACCACGTAGCCGCAGGGACTGACCGGAACGCACTCCTACAGGAAGCTTAACATTAACCATACCATCGGGTGTGGGTACCTCGATAGAAACTCCTAACACAGCTTCATCTGGTGTAACCGGGACTTCGCATACTAAATTCTCGCCTTCAAACTGGAAGAAGGAATGTGGCTGTAATTCAACTTTCAGGTACAAATCACCCCGTTGTTGGTTTACTGAACTTACGAGTCCTTTACCCCGTACACGCAGACGACTACCGGGTTTAGCTCCAGCAGGTATACGAACATCAATAACTTCGTTGCCTAGACTTAATTGCTTTTGGACACCATTAAAAGCTTCAGCAAGAGTCAGGGGAATTGAGGCCTCGCTATCTTGAACGGCTCCATGACCAACATCTTGAAAGCCAAAATCATTGAAGCCGCCAAAACCACTTGGTGCCCCTGTGGAAGTTCGATAAGAGTAGGTTTGTCGCCCTCCTCGACTGCTTCCACCACCGAAGCGCCCTCCTAATAGCTCATGAATGAACTCATCAAAACTACCGTAATCACTAAAGTCAAAACCGCCCATATCGGCACCAGCATTAGGCGAAACGCCTTCAGATGCGTGTTTCCAGTACTGACCAAATTGATCGTACTTTTTACGTTTATCAGCATCTGACAAAACTTCGTAGGCTTCGTTAATTTCTTTAAAGCGAGCTTCCGCCTGTTTGTTGTTAGGGTTGACATCAGGGTGATATTTGCGGGCTAGCTTGCGAAATGCCTGTTTAATTTCTTCAGAACTAGCGGTCTTACTAACCCCTAGAATTGCATAATAGTCTTTGAAGTCGGTTGTAGCCATCTACTAGCCTCCTCTAATATATTTACTCTAAGTTTTTTCTATAAGCTTTCAGCGTTCAGCAGTTGACAGTTTTACTAACTACGCCATTTACAGGCAAGATATAATTACCAACAACTAATACCCGAGTGCAGCAATATAGACTTTAATTTTAAAATTAACAAAAATTAAATTTATTTTAGTGCGGTTCTTGCTGACCTAACGGCGCAATTTCCGTACTTTATTAAGTCAGCAATCAGACGAGCTAGTCCTTGTTCTCAGGGGGAGGTTAGGCGAAGTTGACTGGCATTGCCGTCATTCACCCAACCTCCCATTGAGCGAACTTGCGTGCGACTAGTGTCGAAGAGTTATGAATGAGAACGAACTCTTGTTGAAGTTAAGAATTATATTTATAACTCTTAACTTCTGTAAGGGCATTCTTGGAGCGCCCCTACTCATAACTAAATAACTGTTCCATCTGGAATTACGGCATTCTTGAGTATAACGACGATACCGGAGCGAATGTAGAAGCCTTGGCTTTCCCGTTCCGCTTCTTGAACATTATCTTTATTGATAATTTTTACATCGCATCCGATATGGGCGTTTTTGTCAACGATGGCACCACGAACTGTGGTGTTAGCACCAATACCTAAAGAGACAGCTTTCCGCTCACACTCTGACTGGCGTTCGGCGAAACCTTCATAGAAATCGGCTCCCATAATCAGGGTATCTTGGATAACGCAGCCGGCTTCAATCCGCGATCGCACTCCCAACACTGAGTGTTCGATTCGGCAATCTTTCAAAATGCAACCTTCACCAATCATCGATTCTCTGATTTGGCAGTTTAACAGTTTGCTTGGTGGTAAGTACCGAGCGCGGGTATAAATTGGTGCTTCTTCATCATAGAAGCTAAAAGGTGGTCGTGGTTGCTGAGTGAGAGCCAAGTTTGCATGATAAAATGCTTCAATGGTTCCAATGTCTTCCCAGTAATCGTCAAATAAGTAGGCTTGAACGTTGTAATCTTTTGCTGAATCGGGAATAATTTCTTTGCCGAAATCAGTTTTTTGTGGAGATTCTTTGAGTAAATTGATCAAAACATCTTTTTTAAAGATGTAAATCCCCATTGAGGCAATGTACGGCTGTTCTTTAGCTTGTTCTGGTGTCAATCCCAGTACAGTCGTATCGACTTGCATTTTCTTTAAAGCTTCACCCTTGGGTTTTTCGCTGAAGTCGATCACCCTACCAGCCCCATCAATCTTCATTAAACCAAAGTCAGAGGCACGACGCTCATCAATTGGGATAACGGAGAGAGTAATATCAGCCCCAGTTTCTTTATGGCGATTCACAAAGTGGCGGTAGTCCATACGGTATAAATGATCGCCTGAGAGGATCAGAAATTCATCTACATCCCATTCTTCCAAAAGCCACAAGTACTGGCGAACTGCATCAGCTGTACCTTGGAACCAGTTAAGGTTTTCTAGGGTTTGCTGTGCGGCAAGAACTTCCACGAAACCCTCAGTAAAGCCAGAAAAATTGTATGCACGGGCAATATGGCGATTCAGGGAAGCTGAATTAAATTGTGTCAGAACGTAGATTTTAAAGATTTCTGAGTTTATACAGTTACTGACAGGAATATCAATGAGACGGTACTTTCCTGCAACTGGTACTGCAGGCTTAGCACGTAGCTTTGTAAGCGGATAAAGGCGGGTTCCTGCGCCGCCGCCGAGAATGATTCCTAAAACTCTTTTCACTCTTAATTTCTCCTGACTGCCTTTCAACTCCCACCTACAGTGTAGGACTGTCTGAGACACCTGATAAGGGGGGAAAGGTAGATTTGCTTCTAGGAGCTTGGCAAATTGCTTTTCTACATAGGACATAGCCAGTTTGGCATAACACAAATGTTTTTACTCCAGGAGGTTAAGACCGTTTGTAGAAGGTTTGTGTTAGCATTGCCCGCACAACTCAAATTGGGGCGCGGAATTCGTCTTACCCGAGCAGTATTGCGATTGCTATGTAATATATGAGACAAGTAAATGAATGCAGCCAGTCAGTATCTCCTTGCACTTACCAAACATAACTTACAAATTTACCTACAACAGCCAACGGTGAAAGCTGCTTTGATTGCTGGATCGGTAGCAGAAGGAACAGCAGATGAATTCTCTGATATCGATCTCATGATTTACTATGATTATCAGCTACCCTCTGAAGATGCTCTCTTTCTTGCAAGACAACACAATCAAGGTTCTGAAAGAACTGGGCTATTAGGTGATCGCGCTCAAGGAAGTTTCTGCGAAATTTATCTCATCAATGGCGTGCAATTTCAAGTTGCTCATACGCTTGTTTCCGTTTGGGAAACTGAGATAAATACCGTTATTGAACAGTTAAATGTTGCTTCTCCAATTCAAAAAGCATTTTCTGGAATTATCAATTGTGTGCCGTTGTTTGGAGACGATTTGATTCATAAATGGCGAGTAATGATTTCACCGTATCCACAACCCTTTGCCGAAGCAATCGTAAAACATTACCTTCAGTTTTTCCCACTATGGTCAATGTCTGAAAGATTGCTTACCAGAGATGCCACAATTTGGTTTTATCAAAATGTGGTAGAGTCCGCGCAGAATATTTTAGGAGTGTTGGCTGGACTAAACCGAGTTTATTATTCAACTTTTCAGTTCAAGCGGATGGGTTTATTTATCCAGCAGTTAACAATTAAGCCGGAAAACTTGCATTCTCGGATAGAGGCACTTTTTCACAGGGAACCAGAACACGCTATTCGTCACATTAAAGACTTAGTTCAAGAAACAGTTACGCTGGTAAATCAATACATGCCCCAAATTGATACGACAACTCTTCAGCGACAGCTTGAAAAACAACAGAAAGCATGGGAGTTTACAGTAACTCGAGAAACTGTTCAATTGTCAGACCAGCATCTCGAATAATAATGACCATTGTGTAAGCATTGATAGGGTCATGTCTCGGAATAACAATCACCGTTTCACTATTACTCATGATGATGTGCTTACTTTGTCGAACAACTTGGAAACCTGCCTTCTCAAAAGCCTTGACTGCTCGCTGATGGGGGCAACACCAACCTCCAGATCAACGTAACGCGATTCCCCTTCTATGTTTAATTCCTCAACAACTTCCAAGTACTCTCGAATTGCAATCTTAATGTTTTCTAAAGCCTCTGCTTCCGTTTCACCTTGAGAACAGCATCCGCGTAAGGCTGGACACCAAACAGCGTAGCCTTCTTCATTTTTAAATAATTTAATTAGATATTGCATGGGCTCTGGACTGCTCTATGAGCATAACCTTTGTCTATTTTACGCGATCGCAAATTCAGTATATTGTCTGACATGAGGTGGATGAAATGCTAAAACAATCTCCTGTGGTGCAATCCCTTTGAGCAACAAATCTGTCGCCACCCCATCTTCTGTCCAATCTTCCTCAATCCAAATTTTGTCATCTTTCAAACGGATATGAATCATCACATTCTTAATTCGCTCATCAAAATGCCAACCCATCAACAACAAAAGGTACTGCTCGTGTACCTCATCAAAGGCTAAAACACTTTCAGTTTTAGAACCAGATTTTTCATTTAGTTGATGATATTCTCTTAAAACTTCTTGGATGATTTGACGATGATGCTTTAATTTATCCATTGCACAATAACCTCACTTTCTGCATTCACGATTAACAATTTAACTTGATTGCGATTGATAATCATCTGGGCTAACTGACGTTATATAAGTGATCGCCACCATACTCCAAAGTATAATTTTCTGTTAAAATATTCCAACCATCCTTTACCAATGCAAATCTCACGACATTATGGTATATATCCTTAGCAGGCATCTAAGATTGTTGAAGTACAAATAACCTTAATTTTAACACAATATTGAAAGCGAAAACGAGTATCTATTTTACTGCTCGACGTTGGCTTCCCCACTATAATTCTTGCTGCTACTGATAGTTTGAATTGCCAGAAACCTGACTTCTCGCTCGAGGTCGATTCGGTTGCTTGGTGCTTTGTATAATCTCACGACTCATCAACAAGAGCGTAATTTTTGAGATAGTTTCAAATGCTGTATCCAAGATTGCTCTGATAATTGGGAAATTGCATTTGGCGAAAGCGTTGCAGTCAAAACATCTTTATTTTCAGTAATATCACTGACACCCAAGTTTTGTAATAAAGCAGTGTCTGCATCTGCTTTGGTATGAATGAAGATAGTTAAATTCTGTTCTTCTGGGTCTTGAACTTCATTCAATGCCATAGCAAGGGCAGCATCAAGCTTCTGATAATTCATAAGCTATTCCTATATAGGTAATGAGTAATATCGTGTTCGCTTAAATACTGATTATATCTGCTTAGGAATGAGGATTAAATAAGATCCAGAAATCGGACATGCAATAATAAACTGAATC
>JAQYWP010000041.1 GCA_029379285.1 Rhizonema sp. PD38 | reverse complement strand
AATTCCTTGACACTCGTCCTTCGGGGCTTCTAGACATCCCAATCTATTCAGGTGAGTTTGTAACTGAGAGTTTTACAGTTGAACATATAAAACCCCGGCAAGTCGGTGGCGAAAATACCTTAGAAAATTTAGCCTGGAGTTGCTTCGGTTGTAATAGTCACAAACACACTAAGACTTATAGCATTGACCCAATTACAGGACAATCAGAAGCTCTGTTCAACGCACGTCAGCAATTTTGGAATGAGCATTTTAGCTGGAGTAGTGACAAGAGTGAAGTTATCGGTAAAACACCTTGTGGTCGAGCGACAGTAGAAGCACTCCGTTTAAATAGAGCAGGAGTCGTTAATTTGCGTCGTCTGCTGTTCATGGCTGGAGTACATCTACCAGATGAAGTCAGTTTTAATGAAATCAATTTGTGGCTAGGGTTGGTTAAGTCCCAGCAGGCGTTATATCCTCAATGAACACGCGATCGCTACTGACTCGGTAAACCTTGAGAGTTGAGAGTGTTCCCCCTGGTTTAGTAATATCGCTAACTGCCTTCAAAGTGCAAGTCAGAGCCTCTTGTGTCAATTCCACCAAATTATAGCCGTGGGTTGTCGAGTTAAAGTACTCAATGTGCGGATTACTAGCCCTAAGTAGTTGAGTGGTGGCGTCAACTGAAGGTCCCGTTGAGTTTGAAGCGGTTTGCTCTGCTAAATTGGAGGAGGTTGTTGAACCAACGACAAACTCTACTCCAACTGGCACATCTTGTGGATCGTCAAAGTTCACTTTCTGATATCCAGTCACAAAAGTGTGAAGATCGCCGGTGATTGTCACAAAGTTTTTCACTCCACCATCTTTAATAGCTTGAAATATTAAAGCGCGTTCAGCAGGATAACCATCCCACTGATCCAGATCCGCAAATAAATCTGGTGTCGGTTGTCCTGTTAATTGCGTAGCAAATGCTGACAGGATCTTGAGTTGCATAGTCATGACTTCATTTCCCCAAACCTTCCAGATGGAGTCAGAGTTGAGAATTTGGTTTAAGAACCACTCACGCTGTGTAACACCCAACATGCTTCGGTTTGGATTGCTGCGTTCGGGACAATCTGGTGTAGTATATCGTCTTTGGGTAAGATAATGCTGCTGCTGCGCCACTAAGTCGTCACACGGTGGACCATCTCGGTAGAGACGTTCGTCTGTCATCACGAGTTCCAGCAAGTTACCAAATTTGAATGTGCGATAGATCTGTATAGAAGATAACGGATCTTTCTCAGCTTGGAAAGGAATGCTGGTGGGAGTGTGTTCAGCCCATGCTTGATTTGCTGACTGACGAAGTGCTGGTTTACTAAAAGGAAATTGGTCAGTAGCATTAACTTGGAAGCAATCATTAGCGAACTCGTGGTCATCCCAAATAGTGATAAACGCAGCACGTTCACGTACCTTTTGCAAATCTGGATCGCTATTGTAGTTTTGATAGAGATATCGATAGTCTTCAAGTGTCGCTGCAGCTGGTTGACCACTAGGTAGCTGAAGGGGACGAACGCCACTTTGGAAACTAGTATCTCCCACCGTTTCGTAAATGTAATCGCCTAAGAAGACAACAAAATCTATCTCCTCTTGTGCTAGGAAGCGATAAGCGTTATAGTAACCGTTCGTATAGTCTTGGCAATTGATGTACGCAAAGCGGAGCTTGTTGAGTTTAGATTTGGAAGCTGGCAGGGTTTTAAAGCGACCCGTTCGGCTGACCGTTCCTTTGTAAATGAATCGATAATAGTAGGTGGTAAAGGGTCGGAGATGCTCGGAATCCAAGCGTACTTTGAGAGTGTAATCTCTTGACTCATCTGTCTGCGCGATACCACGTAAGACAGTTGTACTAAACTCAGCGTCTGTGGAAATCTCAAAAGCAGCCTTAACTGAACCTGTCTGGGGTGGAACAACACGAGTCCATAGCGTAATCCCATGTGGCTGTGGATCACCTGCCGCCACACTTTGCGGAAAAACAGGTGTCGCAGCATCGGCTCTTCCAAAAGCAAACAATTCTTTGACTTGCTCTTCGTTCATTGAAAGCAGTTTGGGAAGTTGCTCACCTGCCCAAATCACAAGACCCGTGGAGAGTGAGTACTTCAGAAATGTGCGTCTGTCCATAATTGATCATGCCCGTTGAAGCTTGTGATAAAGACTATCAACATTCAATTAATCGAGCAGTAACGTTTGGTTAATTTTACGTAAAATTATTAATTTTAAGGTATAACTATTTTTATGGTGTATCAACTGTTTGTCGCTACAATCTTTTTGCGGAAGTGCCTCTGGTTGTGAATTTCATGGATGATTGCCGATCTGTGTATGGGCGAAACGGACTTCGACCATATAATGAGTGTCCGGTGCCTGTTTCCCCCGAAACTCTTGCGAACACTTTCGCAGAGATCGCAAAAGACATTTTATTAAGAATCGAACGAATGTTGGAGAGCCGCTAAAGCTATGATTGCTCAACTAATGGCTAAAAAAGCAAAATCGGATAGGTTAACAATTTCAATAGATTCAGTAGACTTAAAGCGACAGTTTGACATTACATGTACTTGGAAGGAGCTAAACATGAGCGATGTAGCTCAATCACTAATAAGCGATTGGGCAAAATCAAACGCACCTCCAGGACTTCTTACAAATGAGAAGCAAATATCATGACCGATATAGTAGAACAACCGGGCGTTCTAACCAGATAAAAAAGCAAGACATCGCTTGAGACGATTATGTAACAGAGGTACTAAATCATGGTGACAACCGTAACACCCGCAGAGACTAGGACTGTACTCGAAAACATTAGCTGGCAAACGTTCAAAAGTATGGTGGCTGACATGGGTGAGGAGCGTAACAGCAGACTCGCCTATGACAATGGAATAGTAGAAATTATGTCTCCACTTGTACCGCACGAGAACTCCAACCGCTTAATTGAAGCTTTTATTGTGGTGATGTGTGAAGAACTGGGTTTGGAAATAAAACGTACTGGTTCGCTGACTTTAACACGAGATGACTTGGAAAAGGGGAGTGAACCAGATAGCAGCTACTACATTCAGAATGAGTCCTTAGTTAGGGATAAGGAAAATATAAACCTGGCCACAGATCCACCGCCAGATCTTGTGCTTGAGGTGGAGTACTCACGTCCTGCGGTAAATAAGTTGACTCTTTACGCTTCAATGGGTATACCTGAGTTCTGGCGTTATAACGGTAGCATCTTGCGGGTTTACCGCCTTGGTAGTAATAAATATTCAGAGGTGGCGAGCAGTCCTACCTTTGCTCGTATACCAGTTAAAGAAATTCCTCAATTTATCCAAGCTACGAGAAAGAATGGGGAAATAGCAACTACTCGTGCTTTCCGTACTTGGGTTAAAAGCTTAATATAAGTGACTACTTCAGATGTCCTAAATACTTGAGGTTCTGTGTTTTGAAAGCCTTACTACGTCTGCCGAACGTATCCTACTAATATAATAGTAAGTTGTTTTATCCCTGAGACTTCTAAGACCAGGGCGACGAGCTTTGGATAAATCTAGGTATTGGAGAATATCTTCTTCCCCTTCATCAAAAATCCGGTCAAATTCAGCTGCCTTCATATACTTTTATCTGCTGCGCCTCTTCAAAATTAATGCCATGCTTGCCTTTGTTAATACTACTTTTTTGCTCATGGTATTCAAACATATTCATTTAATTTATCAATTATTAATACCGTAATTGCACTTTTATTATTTGTATTAATTTATACTTAAAATAGAATATCCATTTATATTTTTTTACAAAAGCTAAGTTAGTAAACACAAAGTTGCATAATAATGACGCGATCGCACCGACACTAAAATCCCCATAGCCATGATCAGGTTATGGGGCAAGAGAGAATAATAGGTTGTCACTACCCTACACCAAGCTTATTGCATGGTGTTGATGGCTTAGTGTCTTATTGACTTAATATGTTTTGGGTAAACAACTTATGCAGGTATTGTGAACGTAACGGCGATGCCTGCGGTGGATCTGCGTCTAAATACTTACTAAAAAAGGGTAGGTCAAAAACCCACCCTAAGAGCAATCTCAATTTTCAGTCACAATTGCGACCTAATTGTCTATCTTTGGCGTATTCAAAGAGACTGTAGGTGCTTTTTGCTGTGCCAAGGAGGGCACAGAATCACGCAAGCGTGCTGTTAACTGTAAAGTTGTGGAGTCATACACCTGAGTGAGCATTTTGGGATACAAACCAATCCCAATAATTGGTACTAACAAACAGGCAATGATGAAAATCTCGCGGGGTTCGGCATCTATGAGTTTCTGGTGAGAAACTAATTCCTCGTTCTCTTTGCCGTAGAAAATTTCCCGCAACATTGACAGCAGATAAATTGGTGTGAGAATGACACCAACTGCCATCAATAAGATCACAATTACTTTGAATGTCGGGTTATAGGCATCGGTTGTGGTAAAGCCAACAAACACCATCAACTCTGCCACGAAACCACTCATTCCCGGTAAAGCTAAAGATGCCATAGCACAGGTTGTCCACATGGCAAACATTTTGCCCATTTTCTTGCCGACACCACCCATTTCATCCAACATTAGGGTATGCGTCCGATCATAAGTCGCCCCGACAAGGAAGAACAAACTTGCCCCAATTAAACCGTGGGAAACCATTTGCAGCATTGCCCCATTCAATCCCAAATCTGTGAAAGAGGCAAAGCCAATGATCACAAAGCCCATATGAGAAATTGAAGAATAGGCAATTTTTCGCTTGAGGTTGCGCTGGGCAAAGGATGTTAGGGCAGCGTAAATGATGTTGACTATCCCTAAAATTATTAACGCCGGTGCAAAATAAGCGTGGGCATCAGGAAGCATTTGAGCATTCATCCGAATCAAGGCATAACCGCCCATTTTTAGGAGAATACCTGCTAGCAACATGTGTACGGGAGCTGTTGCTTCACCGTGGGCATCTGGTAACCAGGTATGTAATGGGAAAATAGGTAACTTAACAGCGTAGGCAATCAGGAAGGCAGCGTAAAGCCAAAGTTGAAGATTCAAGGCAATGTCTTTAGCCGCAAGCGATCGCATATCAAATGTCACCGTATTGCCATAGAACGCCATTGTTAAGGCCGCTACCAAAATAAACAGCGAACCACCTGCTGTGTATAAAATAAACTTGGTTGCTGCGTATAGACGCTTTTTCCCTCCCCAAATTGACAGCAGGAAATACACTGGCACGAGTTCCAGTTCCCACACGAGGAAAAAGAACAGCATATCCTGGACTGCGAACACGGCAATTTGACCGCCATACATTGCCAGGAGCAAAAAGTAAAACAGTCTAGGCTTGAATGTAACAGGCCAAGCGGCTAAAGTCGCGAGGGTGGTAATAAATCCAGTCAAAATAATCAGGGGCATGGACAAGCCGTCTGCCCCTACCGACCAATTCAAATCCAGCTGTGGAACCCAAGGGTAACTCTCCACGAGTTGTAAATTTGGGTTAGAGAAGTCGTACTGAGTACAAAAAGCGTAAACAATCAATGCAAAATCAATTAGCCCGACGATCAGGGCGTACCAACGTACTGTTTTGCCTTCTTTATCTGGGATGAAAGGAATGAATAGTGACGCCACTATCGGCAGCAGAATAATCGTCGTCAGCCAAGGGAAGTTAGCCATAGGATTTTGGATTTCGGATTTTGGATTTTGGATTAAAGACTGTGTTAATTTTGGATTTTGATTTTGGATTAAGAGTTACTCGTCAAGCCCCACAGTCTTTGGTTTTGACAAGCCTTCCCCAATCCAAAATCTAAAATCTAAAACCTAAAATCGCTTAAGTCACACCAAAAACAATCACTAAGCCCAATACAGCTCCGAAGACAATCAAGGCGTAGAATTGAGCGCGACCGTTTTCAAGATACTTCAGCCCTTCGCCACTGACAAGAGTGAAAAAGCCTGTGAGATTAACGGCACCATCAACAACACGGAAGTCAACTTCCATAACTTGTCTGGCTAAGCGACGCAAGCCCA
Source organism: Rhizonema sp. PD38 (assembly GCA_029379285.1). GTDB lineage: Bacteria > Cyanobacteriota > Cyanobacteriia > Cyanobacteriales > Nostocaceae > Rhizonema. Next base: position 11,281 of record JAQYWP010000041.1, on the reverse strand, counting down.
TGACAAACACGCGATGGTAAATGTCATCAAAATACCACTTGTTGAGAGATAACTCGTAAAGCGATTTGATTTGGGTCGCGATCGCCACGGGGTTAATCTTACCCCATAGATACATTAGGGAAGCTAAGGTAATTCCAATTAGAGAAATCCCGACGGAAGCACCAGCCATGATCAAAAATTCCGTTTGATCGAACTCACCGGCTTTTTCTATGACGGACGCCAGTGTTTCGCTGGGAGGAAAGATGAACTCCTCAAAGTAATTGGCATAAGGAGTTCCCACCAAACCAATAAGCATTGAGGGGATCGCCAAAAGCGCTAACGGTATTGTCATCGTCCAAGGAGACTCATGGGGATATTCACTCAAGTGATGACCATGAGAAGAATCGTGATGATGGTGTGAAGCTTCCTGTTTTCCTTTTGCTATTGCACCAGCCCCAGAAGACGGAGCTGCTTCAAAACCCGTGACAATTGCCATCCCTTGGAATGACTTGAGTAAATGCCACATTTCGGTTTTATTGCCCCGGAATTTACCTTCAAAGGTGGTTAAATACATCCGGAACATATAAAAAGCCGTAATTCCAGCAGTTAGCCAGCCGATACTCCAGAGAAATGGGTTAGCCGCAAATGCTTTCCCAAGAATTTCATCTTTTGACCAGAAACCCGCAAAGGGCGGGATACCAGAAATTGCCAAACAACCGATTAAGAAGGTTGTCGCCGTAATAGGCATGTATTTCCGCAGTCCCCCCATCAACCGCATATCCTGTGCTAATGCGGGATCGTGACCGACGACTCCTTCCATACCGTGAATCACCGAACCAGATCCCAGGAATAGCATTGCCTTAAAGTAGGCGTGAGTCATCAGGTGGAAAAGTCCGGCACTGTAAGCACCTACTCCCATTGCCATCACCATGTAACCGAGTTGGGAAATAGTGGAGTAAGCTAAGCCTTTTTTGATGTCGTTTTGGGTAATAGCGATTGTTGCTCCCAAAAAGGCTGTGAATGCCCCGGTAAAGGCAATCACGTTCATAGCAGCAGGAATATGTTCAAATAGCGGGTACATCCGCGCAATCAGGAAAACACCTGCCGCCACCATCGTTGCTGCGTGAATGAGGGCAGAAATTGGGGTAGGGCCTTCCATTGCATCTGGAAGCCAGACATGCAATGGGAATTGGGCTGATTTTGCCACGGGACCCAAAAAGACTAAAATCGCCAACAGGACGGCGAGAATGTTGCTCACAGAACCTGTCTGGACGAGTTCTGCAAGGCGATCGCCGATGACATTAAACTCAAAACTTCCTGTTGCCCAGAAAAGACCGAGAATACCCAACAACAAACCAAAGTCACCGACACGGTTGGTAACAAAAGCTTTTTGAGCTGCCTCTGCGGCTGAAGGGCGATCATACCAGAAGCCGACCAGCAAATACGAACACATCCCAACCAATTCCCAGAAGATATAAATCTGTACGAGGTTGGGACTGACTACCAAACCCAACATAGAGGAACCGAACAAGCTAAGATAGGCATAAAACCGAACATAGCTTGGGTCGTGAGCCATGTAACCATCGGTATAAACCATAACTAAGAATGCTACCGACGTCACAATCACTAACATTAGGGCTGTGAGGTGGTCAATAGTATAGCCCATGTTGAGGTGAAAATTACCTGCAGATGCCCATTCTAGGGTGCGGGTATAAGTGGAATGTCCTTGTATTTGACTCCATAACAGGGCACAAGACAAACTCATTGCGACGGCCATCAGGGAGATAATAAAAGCTGCATTTAGCTGCCGCAGTTGGTTTGTGACCTGATTTAACGTTAATAGCCCTAGACCGACCAGCATTGCCCCAAATAGAGGTAAAACTGGAATCAGCCAAGCATACTGATAGATTACTTCCATTACTAAGGCCTACTTTTAGAATTCTTAACTAGGTTAAACAGTCCTACAGACGGTTGCCCGAAGTTTCGCTCTCCGCTGCAGACAACTGGTCAGGTGGGAACTGTTAATAATTGTAAACTAGCCTTGCGATAAGTAGGTTGGCACAAAAAAACCTAAATATGTAAACAAATGTTGACATGCTTGTCAGCCTACTAAGAACTAACTCTCTTTCCATTAACAGCCCCAATGTAAAGTTGTCTTGAGTCGCACCTACTTACTTATTTTTGAAGAGGTATGCCGAGAGCTTCTGTATTTTCCCTTTTTGTGAGACTTTGAAGAGATGTCATCCAAATTCACTCACTCAAACTTAACTTTTGAATCTCTCATAGCGCCAATTTCCCCGATGATTTATATTCCTTTGTACCCAACAACAAGTTCCTTGACACACACCCTCAAGCATAAAATAACCCACTGGACCTTCATCCAGTGGGGTAATTAAGCATGGTTTTAGATTTGCACCAACGATCCGTTCCTCAGATTCATCTGTGGAAATTTCTTGAACACTTAGAACTAGTGTACTTCATCTAGCAGAACGACACCCTAAATCTACTGTTGTGGCCATTTTGTCAGTTTTGGGACGGTTGGTGTAATTGAGTTTAATTTCTTCTAAGGCTTGAAGCAAATCATCTCTACCGCCAAAACCTTCCAATCGCTGTCTATTTTTGCCGTTTTCGATCAAGATTAAAGTGGGTAGTGATTTTAGGCGATAGGTAATAGACAGTTTGAAATTGTCATCGGCATTTACTCCAACTAACTTAATTTGATCGCTGCACTGGGCTTGAAATTGCAACAACATGGGGTGGATGATGCGACACAAGCCGCACCAAGGTGCTCCAAAATTTACTAGAACAGGAATAGGAGATTCTAAAACCTCTTGAGTAAATGTCTGCTCACTAACCGACAACACCATGACGCTTCTTGAATTGTAGGGTTTTCATATCAAACTGGTTATTATCATGAAGGAGCGTAGGCTTCCGCTACTGCTCGAATTGCGCTTACGAAATGAAGAATACTTCCTTCAGGAGGAGTCAGCACTTTCGGTGTGGGTTTCCTCAGTTACCCTCAAGCGGGTCACACTCCCAACACCGAATTCTCTTCTACCCCTGGTAAGGAAAGTCCGTAATTCAGGAGAATTCTTTGCTCAAGCGCCGATCTTAATTCTTGGAGATGTCATAAAGTTTTTCCTTTTTGAAACCCCCAACTCTTATGCGTGGGGTGATTCTATATTCTGAATATTAACCGATGATTCCTTGATGGTAGTTGCTCCCTTTTGTTTCATCCGTCGAATAAATCTAAGATCCGGGCATCAAGTGTATGAATAGTATCAACCTCTCTTGTTAATCCACGCATCCGGTGCAGGAAAGTTTGCCCGTCAGAGAAAACCCCTGGTGAATACGCAGGCTCCTAAGCAACTCTCCTTTGTACATCCAATGCGTCCAAAGTACTGGATGACCCTTCTTTACAGGGTGTTGATTGCAGGTTACAAAAGATTATGCGAACAAATCAGCGCTAATTGTAGCCCTGATAAAAAAGCCAGCGCGACTTTCACGGTGGCTTTTCCGAATTTTCAACTCCTGATTACGGCTCCCATTGAGGGAATGTGGAGCTAGCTGCAACTTACTCCCAACTTTGATAATTGACCAGTAACTACCAATATAAGTTCTCAAACAGACTAAACACACCCCCCCAATGAGATCTATTAAAATTCATCCTACATTGATTTGGTAGCAATCGATAAACTGAATTTGCCACAAATTTTTATCGATTACTACTACTAGTTGGATAATGGTTAAATTTATAATCGTACTCTACTAGTTGCCTGATCAAGTAGGGGGTGAGACCACCAAAGTAGTAACACAAAAAAAGTAACTCCTAAGTAGGCAGGACGAAGAAATTCTTGCCATTTCAAAGATTGACGACCGTCGAGAACAGCCACAAACGGAATGATGCTTGTGCGTTGTTTGACATCAGCAAAGGCTTGACCATAGCGATAGCTCAAACGGCGATCCCCGTGCCAAACTCCAAATAAATGGTGCAATACTAATCCGATGGAGGTGACGAGAGTAAAAGTAGTACCCAACCAAAGAGTGTGGGCAATACACCAAATTATCTGTCCCACCATCTGTGGATGGCGAGTAATGCGGATAATTCCAGTTTCGTAAAGATAAACGGATGGCTTTTGAATGGCAGCAATTTCTAGTAGATTGAAGGTAGCAGGATACAAAAACAAAAACGAAATCGCTGATAGTACCCAAACTAACCCCTGCATTCCTGTTACGTCTTGAATCTGCCAAAGTTGTAGCCCATCATAGCGGTGATTAAAAAAGTAAACAATCAAAAGCACAGCCAACGGTAAACTGGTAGCTGCAAAAAGAATGCGATAAAGCCGCGCTCCCATGTGTTTTTCTGCCCACGGGCGTAGGGCTGCGCCGCCACTATGGGCGAGTACAAAACACAATTGTAGTCCCAGCATGACAAAATGACTAGTGGTCAACCAAGCCGGAAGCATCATAATACACAAATGAAGTAATTTAAAGAAAACTCAACTCAGTACAATCAATACCACAAAGTATTCAAAGGGGGACTTTAGTCAAGATGTTTTAATGCGCTCATTTACTGCTAACAAGTCAAAAATGCAATAAATCATGACTTTGAAGAATGTTTTGAATCGCTGATTTGTTGCTGCCAATGCTGCTCCTTTCAAAGTTTGTGGGTTTAGCCTTATGTCTGACCTTCCTTTCACTTTAGATCAGTTACGTATCCTCAAAGCGATCGCCGCAGAAGGGAGTTTCAAGCGTGCTGCTGATAGTCTTTATGTCTCCCAACCTGCCGTAAGCTTGCAAGTGCAAAACTTAGAGCGGCAATTGGATGTTCCGTTATTTGATCGAGGAGGACGTCGTGCCCAATTAACTGAAGCCGGACATTTACTCCTAAGCTACGGTGAGAAAATCCTGAGTTTGTGTCAAGAAACCTGTCGCGCTATCGAGGATCTCCAGAATCTTCAAGGCGGTACCTTGATTGTGGGTGCTTCTCAAACCACAGGTACCTATCTTTTACCCCGAATGATCGGTATGTTCCGACATAAATATCCAGATGTAGGAGTGCAATTGCATGTCCACTCTACCCGTCGCACTGCCTGGGGTGTGGCAAACGGACAGGTGGACTTAGCAATCATCGGCGGAGAAATTCCCGGCGAACTAGCGGAATCTTTAGAAATTATTCCTTACGCTGATGATGAACTAGCGCTGATTTTACCTGTGACTCATCCCTTTTCCAAACTTGAAACAATCCACAAAGAAGATTTATATAAATTACAATTCATAACGCTTGATTCCCAATCAACTATTCGCAAGGTGATTGACTCTGTACTGACACGTTGTGATATCGATACACGACGTTTTAAAATCGAGATGGAACTTAATTCCATAGAAGCTATTAAAAATGCTGTGCAATCCGGTTTGGGAGCAGCTTTTGTCTCTACCTCGGCAATAGCTAAAGAATTACAAATGGGGATGTTGCATTGCACGCCTATTGAAGGTGTCGTTGTTAAGCGCACGCTGTGGCTGATTTTTAATCCCAATCGCTACAGATCCAAAGCAGCAGAAGCTTTTAGTCAAGAAATTTTGCCACAATTTGCTACACCCGGATGGAATCAAGATGTGTTAAAGTCATCACAAAAGAGCATGGCGATAAACACATTAAATGCAAAAACGCCTATCTCTGATGAAGACTGAGATCTGGTCAGTGGTCATTGATCATGAGTCATGAGTCATTAGTACGAATGTCCTTCGTCATTTGTTTAAACAAACAAATGACCAATAACTAGCAATCAATGACGAATGACAAGTGATAAATGACTAATGACTAATGCCTCATGACTAATGACAAATAAATGGAAATTTACTGCACTCGTCCACGCTGCCACCGTCCGCAAAACTTGTTTCCCGATTTAGACGATCAAGCGATTTTAAGAACGGTGCAGCAAAAATACTGTACCGCTTGTGGTATGCCATTAATTTTAGTTGGACGCTATTTGCCGACAAAGTTGCTCGGGCGCGGCGGGTTTGGCGCGGCATTTTTGGCACGCGATCGCTATACTCCGGGAATGCGCCAATGTGTTGTTAAACAATTTCAACCGTCGGGTAATTTAAGTCCAACTCAACTGCAACTCGCGCAAGACTTATTTGAACGCGAAGCAGTCGTTTTAGAAGAAATAGGTCATCAGAACGAGCAAATTCCCGAACTGTATGCTTTCTTCCAACTCCCTGTTCCTGGAATGCAAGTTGGAGTTGAAGACCAGTTTTTTTACTTAGTACAGGAATATATTAAAGGACAAAATTTAGATGAAGAATTAGTCCAAAAAGGTAAGTTTTCCGAACCAGAAGTTTTAGAAGTACTCCAAGAAACTCTCAGGATATTAAAATTTGTCCATAGTAAAGCTATTATCCACAGAGATATCAAACCGAGCAATATCATGCGCCGTTATGACGGCAAAATTTTTCTTCTCGATTTTGGGGCGGTGAAGCAGGTAACAAATAGTACTCCGGGTAAAGCTTCTACTGGAATTTATTCTCTAGGATTTGCCCCACCAGAGCAAATGTCTGGCGGTCAAGTTTTTCCTTCTACGGACTTGTATGCTCTGGGTGTTACTATAGTGATGCTCTTAACAGGGCAACAGGAAGTGACTCAGTTATTTGATGTCTATAACAACCAGTGGATATGGCGATCGCAAGTCACTGTCAGTCCTCGCCTTGCTAATATTTTAGATAAAATGCTGTTAAACGCTGCCAATCAACGTTTTCAGTCAGCCCAAGATGTACTGGATGCCCTTGCACCGACACCAAGCATACCCACTACACAGATCAATCCCCACCAATCTGGAGCGCAGTCACAACCACAACCTCAAAAGCAGTCACTTACGTCTACCAAACGACCATTTTCTCTAATAGAAATACTTATTGGGGCAGCATTTAGTGGATTTGAAGGTGGAGTAATAGCCATTGCTCTATTTAGTATATTAAATTCTCCGCTAATTACCCTAGCTGCCTCAGCGTTTATTTTAACGATAATAATTTTTGCTCAAACAAGACGGTGGATTGAAAAGTGGGATTTATTGATTATTCCAGCTATTAGTTTTGCAGTTGTATTTTTTATTTCCTTTTTGCACCGCGATTTTACGAACCAAGAAATAGTTATAATTCCTGTTGCAGCTGGATTAGTCGCGGTCGCGATTACAGCTTTATTTCGTCTTATTTACAAATTGTTATCCCTACTTCTATAAAGAGTACGTTTTGGTGTTAAGTAGGTGAGGGAAAATAAATATAACTAAGTTAAGAAAAGTAAATAACTTTGAAACTATTACCAATGAACGCCACTTGCGGGACTCGGAGGATACGCCAACGCCAGTCGCCGTGAGAGCGGGCTAAAGCTCATGAGAGCGCTGGCTCTGCAACGCAGTGGCTCCTAATGACAACGGACGGCCCTAACAAGTTAGCTTTATCAAGAAAGGCAGAGGGCAGGAGGCAGAAGGCAGAAGGAAATTCTGACTCCTGTTCTCTTGCCCGTGACAAACGGGAACAAGGGTTTAAGACTCCCATTGAACGGACGTTCAATGGCTCTCGTTGAGTCGGGGTCGGAATCCCCGTCTCAACGAAACATAAATGCCCTCTGCCTTCTTCAATCGTACCGACTTACTTAAGAGTTATTTATGCCTAAGAATAATGAAATGCTTACACTTTTCTTAGCAATTCTCGTAATCATTGCCCTCATCGATGGCGGGGCATGGTTTCTTCTGGAACGATGGTCTGATATCAATCGCAGAACTCCAGTTGCTGATTCTAAGCAGTCAGAGAATGAAGACTCAAGCAATCAGATTGCCGATCAGAGCAAGCTGGGGAAGCTTACGCAAATTGGCTGCTGACGCCTCAGGGGCAAGAACTGATTGAAAAGACTGGATTTATCAAAATCAGGTAATCCTTTAATCGCTACCGTTGCCGACATTTGAGGGTAAAATACACAACCCACAAGAGCTATATTAAATGCAAGTAAGAATCGCCATATTTGCTATAAAAACTTAACAATAGCTATGTCGCAAAAAAATGAGACAGCAGTTTTGATCTTAGCCTTGGTGATCACACTAGGGCTGGCAGGAGGTATATTTTGGTGGTTGACTAAAAGTTCTGGTCTCAAAATATCTCCTTTTAACAACTATAAATCACAATCATCCGGACAGTCGAGTGGTGATTTAGCTTCTGTCACAAACGTTCCCTCTGGATTGTTTAGTTATGGAGGTAGCACGACTTGGGCACCAATCCGAAAAGTCACTGACTCAGTAATTCAAACTGCCCAGCCTCAATTTCGTTTACGCTATACCGATCCTACTACTGGATCTCCTGGTTCTGGTAGTGGAATCAAGATGCTGTTAAACAACCAACTTGCTTTTTCCCAGTCTTCTCGTTCACTTGATAAGAGCGAATACGAGCAGGCGCGTTCTCAAGGCTTTACCTTAAAAGAAATTCCTGTAGCTATTGACGGCATTGCGATCGCAGTTAACCCTAATCTTAATATTCCTGGCTTAACTATATCCCAACTTAAAGACATCTATACTGGTAAAATAACTAACTGGCAGCAGGTTGGTGGTCCAAATATACCAACCATACCTTATTCTCGCCGTCAAGAAGAAGGCGGAACTGTCGAATTTTTTGTACAGAACGTTTTAGAAAAGGAAAAGTTTGGTAGCGACGTTCAATTTATCTCTACCACAACACAAGCTTTGAGAGAAGTCGCCAAAAATATCGGTGGTCTTTACTACGCTTCATCTCCCGAAGTCGTTGGACAATGTACAGTTAAGCCATTACCATTGGGAAGGAAACCAGATCAACTGGTTCCACCATACCAGACGCCTTTCGTTTCACTTAGACAATGTCCAGCTCAGATTAACCAATTAAATGCAACCGCTTTTCAAAATGGTGAATATCCCATTACACGGCGGTTATTTGTAATTGTTAAACAAAATGGTCAAAGCGACCAGCAAGCAGGAGAAGCTTATGCCAACTTGTTACTGACTTCTGAAGGTCAAAAGTTAATTTCTAAAGCTGGATTTGTCCAACTCCGCTAATAGGTTTTGGATAGTAGTTAGTAAATAATTCAACTAACTACTAACACCCAACTACTAATAATTAACAAATCTTTAATATGTCGCCAAAAAATGAAATTCCAATTCTTGTTTTATCTCTATTAATAACAGTTGGATTGATAGCTGGCGGCTTTTGGTGGTTTACAAGAAAGTCTTCGGTCGATCCTCTCTCACATTTGACTAATTCCAATGGAGAACCCAGAGGCAAAAACTTTGCCTCTGTGCCAAATATTCCCACAGGATTATTCAATTATGGCGGCAGTACTTCTTGGGCACCGATTCGACTAACAGCTGACCCAATCATCCAAGCCGCGCGACCTGAGTTTCGGCTACACTATGTCGAACCATTAAATAGCGATCCTGGTGCCGGTAGTGGAATACAGTTGTTAATCGATGGTCAACTAACGTTTGCCCAATCCTCACGACCAGTTGTTGACCAAGAATTAAGCCGTGCCCAGCAACACGGATTCACTCTAAAACAAATTCCCGTAGCAATAGATGGTTTGGCTGTCGCAGTGAACCCGAACCTAAATGTCTCAGAATTGACTATTGAGCAGTTACAGTCGATTTACACGGGCAAGACAACAAATTGGAACCAAATCGGTGGTCCAATGATCCCTATTAAGGCTTTTTCTCGCCGCATAAGTAATGGCGGTACTGTAGAACTGTTTGTCCAAGACGTCTTGGGTGGTCAAGCTTTTGGGCCAAGAGTGGAATTTGTTTCCACAACCACCCAAGCACTACAGAAAGTGGCTGATACTCCCGGAGGCATCTATTACGCTTCTGCTCCAGAGGTTGTTCCTCAATGTTCAATCAAGCCCGTGCCTTTAGGGCGGACGCAAGGACAGTCTATCCCCCCTTACCAAGAACCATTTGTCCTCCCCTCTGAATGTTCTGGTAATAAAAGAAACAAATTGAACATAGAGGCTTTTCAATCAGGAAAGTACCCAATTACTCGGAATCTGTTTGTGGTGGTCAAACAGAATGGTCAAAGCGAACAACTTGCAGGTACGGCTTATGCCAATTTACTCCTGACCGAGCAGGGACAGGAACTGATTTCCCAGGCTGGGTTTGTCAAAATTCGCTGACACCTGCGATTGATGCTAAAGTTTAGCCTCTATTAATCGATTCTGCTGGTAAGCAAATAAGATTATCCCCCTGAGTCAAGATTAAACCACGTTGACGCAGTTTACCCATTAAGCGGGTGACGGTGACACGAGTCGAACCGATCGCACTGCCAATTTGGGCATGAGTGAGAGGGAAGGGTAGACAATAGCCACGAATAACATCTGGGTCAGTGTCGCTCATTGACGGCTCTCCATATTCCTCGATTAATAATGTTAGGAATCCTAAGAGTCGGTCAATTGTGCGCCGTTGTCCTAAAGCACTCAGCCATAGAAGCTTGCGCTGGTGCTGATATCTAAAGGCATCCATAACTTCGCGACGGAAGTGTGGCCAGTTGTCTAAATCGTGCCAGTACATCCACAACACTGCTGTTTGATCAACATGGGCGTAAGCCTGAAGTGTGAATGGTGATTGGGCAACAATTTCAAACGGCTGTCCTGCACCAACGAACCCTAAGAAAGCTTCTTCTGGGGTTCTATTTATGCGTCGAGATGTCAACTGACTGGCTGTAGCACTAACTTGAGCGGTTCCTACCATACGGATCGCACCTCTTTGCACCAAGTACAGCAATCCAGGTCTAGCTGGAATGCGTTCATCTTTGCTAAAGGTGCGGCAACGATAGTGTTCTTGAGCCCAATCAAGAATCCGTTGCCAAGTTAGAAAAGGACGTGAAGCCTCAGAAAAGGAGGATGGAGATTGCATAGGTAACAAAAAGCGTTTGGCTGAAGACAAAGACGGCGTAAAAAGGTGCAAGGAGTGTCTTTGTGTTGGCAACTCAGGCTTAACACCTTACAGTGCCAGCCATCAAAAAAGTAGAAAGAAGAACTCCTACTCTTTTGTTATACTCTTACTGTACAATGATGGTAGTAAAATTTACTTTGTTTCAAAAAAAATTTGCATAATTCTCATTTTTGCTCTGTATAGAATAATTTATTTCTGAAGACAGATGACAGAATCTCAATGATCTGAATTATTTATTTTTTCTCTCAAGGAAATGTGGATCAAAAACGAACACTCTATAAATATACAGCAATCAAGCAGTTAGTTTCTAGTCATTTATGGATAGCTATAAGTATATATTACAG
>JAQYWP010000459.1 GCA_029379285.1 Rhizonema sp. PD38 | reverse complement strand
ACAAATTATTTGATTAAACCCGCCCCTATTAACAAATATCAAGCAAAATTATTTGCTCTTTGTGCTATAATGGACATTTTAGCATCAAGTAACTGCAAATCCCATCCCTGAAAGTAGGAGCAATGATTTCTCAACCATGATTAAACTGCGCTTGAAGCGATACGGAAAGAAGCGGGAAGCCAGCTACCGTATCATCGCTATTAACAGCCTGACCCGGCGAGATGGTCGTCCCCTAGAAGAATTAGGATTCTACAACCCCAGAACCGACGAAGTACGACTGGATATTCCCAGCATCGTCAAGCGACTACAACAAGGTGCTCAACCAACTGATACCGTGCGTCGCATCTTGGTAAAAGCTAATGTTTTTGAACAGGTCAGTGCAAAAGCCGCATCATAAAGTAGAAATAAAATCCCCAACAACCAGTCCAGATTACGTTGGGCTGGTAAAGTTTCTGACTCAGCCGTTTTTAGATTCTCCTGGGTCACTAAAAGTTGATTGTGAAATTACTCACACTAGAAAACGGGCTTGGATTCGGGTAGCCTTTGATGACACTGATAAAGGTAAAGTGTTTGGCAGAGGTGGACGCAATATTCAGGCAATTCGCACTGTGCTTTCGGCAGCCGCTGATGCTGCTGGGCACTCTGTCTATCTAGACATATACGGCAGTGCTTCTGGTAATCGAGAAGATCTGTCTTTTGATGAAGATCGAGAAGAACGAACATCACCAAGGGCGAGAGAAAAACGTGGAGATGGACCTAGCAAGCCTATTGCTAAACCTCGGTTCCGCGAGGTTTAACTTATTGGCTGGGAGTCCTTGGTGAAACAGAAGGTTGACTTCTACGATAACAAGCAGCTACTGTCACTGTTAGTGTAGTGTCAACCCGTATTATTAACTATGACTTTGCTTCGTCGTGCTTTGTACAAAAGGTTGGAGCTTGGCTTTGACGAGTTCTTTAAGGAGGTGAAACTAGAGACTGTCTGAAATCCGTTTGGGTGAAATCGAATTAATTTACTCGGCTATTAAGACGTTTGAAAAATAAAATTTAGAAAGCCGGAATTTTATTTGAAGTTAAAAGCCGGGAAAATCCCAAAAATCTAGCCTAAGCCGGATGCACAAAGCAAAAGGCGTAACTAAAGATGCCTGCTACTACAGAGGAGTAATATCTGTAGAAATGTCGCTCTAAGGTATCGGTAGATTAACTCAAAGCTATTATAGATTAAACAAAGAGAAGTAGAGAAGCAATAAACGGCGTCTCTACTTTGTATTAAAAACATCTTTTTCCAACAAAATTATTTGCACATACTTAAGGAACTTTCATCAAGAATTATATGCATCACAAAGCATGAAAATGTGCTTTTTACTCAATCCCCACCAATATCCTCGCCTCTGTCAGGAAACTTTCCTACATACGCAGGCTCCCTTACTCCCAATTTTTAACATAGAAATACTATGGCAGATGCCCTAACCATTCAACTGCCTAATATCAAGAGCGCGATCGCATTGGCTGGAAATGCAGAGGAAAATCTCAAAACCCTATCCCAGCTTACAGTTGCAACCCTGGTTCTGCGGGGTCAAGAACTGTACATTTCTGGTAACGAAAAGCAAATCGACCTAGCTTGTCGGTTAGTGCGATCGCTTGAAGATCTTTGGAGTAAGGGCAATAGCATTTCCAGCACGGATATCTTAACCGCCCATCAAGCCTTAGATAGTCATCGGGAAGAAGAACTACATAACATACAACATGATATTCTCGCCCGAACTCGTAGAGGTGAAGTCATCCGCGCTAAAACTTTCGGACAGCGAGAATACATTGAAGCCTTACGCAAGCGGGACCTCACCTTCTGCACTGGACCTGCTGGTACTGGTAAAACCTTCCTTGCAGTTGTCGTTGCTGTACAAGCACTCCTCGCCGACCAGTTTGAACGGTTAATTTTAACTCGTCCGGCAGTTGAAGCAGGCGAAAAACTTGGCTTTTTACCGGGAGATTTACAGCAGAAAGTTAATCCTTATCTGCGACCGCTCTATGATGCTATAAATGAATTCATCGATCCAGAAAAAGTACCGTCACTAATGGAGAAAGGCGTGATTGAAGTTGCTCCTTTAGCTTATATGCGCGGACGCACACTCAACAATGCTTTCATTATTGTAGATGAAGCTCAAAACACTACACCATCTCAAATGAAAATGGTTTTAACTCGTTTGGGTTTTCGTTCTCGCATGGTAATAACCGGTGATATGACACAAACTGATTTGCTATCCAACCAACAATCTGGATTACCAGTGGCTTTACAAGTCTTAAAACAAGTTGAAGGCATTGCTTTTTGCGCATTATCTCAAAAAGATGTTGTCCGCCATCACCTAGTTCAGCGCATTGTCTCTGCTTATGACAAATATGAGCAATAGCAATTAGTTATTAACAATCAACAACTACTAATTCATCATGACAACCACCTTAAAAGAATTTTTGGAAGCTTGTGAAACTTTAGGAACATTGCGTTTAATTGTGACAAGTAACGCTGCTGTTTTAGAAGCCCGAGGTCAAATACAAAAGCTGTTTTATGCAGAACTTCCTAAAGGAAAGTATGCGAATATGCATACTGAAGGCTTTGAGTTTCACTTAAATATGGACAAAATTACAAGTGTGAAATTTGAAACGGGTGATTCAAAACGAGGTAACTTTACTACTTATGCCATCCGTTTTCTTGATGATAAACAAGAGCCTGCTTTAAGTGTGTTTCTACAGTGGGGTAAGCCAGGAGAATATGAACCAGGTCAAGTAGAAGCTTGGCATGCTCTTAAGGAACAGTATGGTGAAGTTTGGCAGCCTGGGCCAGCAACAATTTGATCAAGAAATCTTTAATTTCAAAACTCAGAGCTTGTCCTTCTCCGTACAAATACAGGCAAGCTCAAAACATGAACAATACGGATACCTTCTTTTTCTCGATAACCTGGTGATGCCTTAAACTCTATTACAGCACTTACACTACCAAGTTCACTTGAGAGCGTGCGTAAGTCATATTGTGTCTAATCTAAAATTACTCGCCACAGTGTTTGGAAGATAATAAGTAGGTCGAAACCGAGGTTAGCTCGAGCAATATACTTCATATTCAACTCCAATTTTTTAGGCATAATTTCTTGAATATAGAAATCTTCAGGACTGTGGGTACTTGCTAAAAGTTCATTTTCATTGCGAAACTCAATTGAAGCTAGATCGGTTATGCCAGGACGTACTTTTAACACTTGACGTTGCTCAGCCATGTATAAAGCAACTTACTTCGGTACTTCTGGTCGGGGACCAACTAGACTCATTTCCCCCTTTAAAACATTGAATAATTGTGGTAATTCGTCTAGCTTTGATTTTCTTAGTAATTTACCAACACGGGTGATACGCCGATCATCGGCAACTGTAATTTGTTTTCCTAATGCTTCAGCATTATTTACCATTGTACGAAACTTGTATATGCGAAACTCCCGTCCAAATTGTCCAATTCTAATTTGACGAAAAAAAATAGACCCTGGAGAATCCAGTTTAATTAATGCCCCTATTATTAGAAATATAGGCATGAGAATAATGATGCCAATTAAGGCAAGAGAGAAATCGAAAATTCGCTTAACCATACTATCAAAATAAAGATTTTTTCACTGCTGTGATGACACGTTCTTGATCTGAGTCAGTCATTTTTGTGTAGATTGGTAAGCTCACTACACGTTCATATGCTGATGAGGCGTATGGAAAATCTTCCGGTTTTAGGTTATAGGTATCACGCCAATAAGGGTGAAAGTGTAGAGGAATGTAATGAACACTACAACCAACTCCTTGGGCAACCATTTGCTCAATAAATTTATCCCGACTAATTTTTAGATAACTTTCTAATTGAATGACATACAAATGCCATGAGTGGATATCACCATTACTAGACTTTGACGGCAAAAGCAAAGGTAAACTGGCTAACTCTGCATCATATTGCTTTGCTATCTCTTCTCGTTTTTGTTGAAGTAACCAAGCCTTTTTCAGCTGATGAATACCCAGAGAAGCAGCTAAATCAGTCATATTGTATTTGAATCCGGGCGCAATTACCTCATAATGCCAACTAGGTTTATTTGAGGTGTATCGATCAAAAGCATCGCGACTAATACCATGTAGTCGCATTACACGACAACGCTTGGCAATTTCAGGGTGACGGGCTACCAGCATTCCTCCTTCACCTGTAGCAATTGGTTTAGTTGCATAGAAACTATAGATAGTCACATCACTTTCTAGACAGCCTATTAATTTACCCTTATAAGTAGTGGGTAGAGCATGAGCCGCATCTTCGATCACTTTCAATCCATACTTTCTCGCCAGTTCTAAAATTGGCGTCATGTCAGCTGCAAGTCCACCAAAATGGACAGGTATAATTGCTTTAGTAAATGGTGTAATTGCTTCCTCAATTTTTGTTGGATCAATGTTAAAAGTGACTGGGTCGATATCAACAAAAACTGGATTTGCACCGAGATAACGAATCACTTCTGCAGTAGCTGTAAAGGTGAAGGTTGTGGTTATAACTTCATCATTTGGACCGATACCCAACGCTTCGAGTGCTAAGTGCAATCCTGATGTAGCTGAGTTGATGGCGATCGCCTCGACATCACCCCCGACAAATTCAGCAAAATTCTCTTCAAATCGTTTGGTCTTTGGTCCAGTAGTTAGCCAACCAGATTTCAGAGAATCCACAACTTCTGCAATTTCTTCGTCTCCAATATCAGGTAAAGCAAAAGGTAAGAAATTTTCCATAGTAATCTATCCCTTCATTAAGATGAATGGTGTTCCTAAATAAATTTTTTCGTTTAAAAATTACTTTTTCTGAACCCACGCCAGGACGTGAGTACGTAAAAATGTCATCCTATTAAAGCAACTGTAAAGACTTGGATGAATTTTCGTAGTTTTTATGCTAATAGGTGGTGCTAAAGTTAATTTCCAGGTGTTAATTTTTGCCTCAGGAAATAATTTTTGGATTTGTCGAATCGGTATTCCTCTAACATCTGGATTTTTCGGATTATTGTATGTAAAGTCATACCAAAGTACTCCCCCACCAGGTTTGACCATTGACCACATACGATCTGCCAACTTTTGCTGAAAACTTTCATCTAAAATAGAAGTAAAAACTGTTGACTGGAAAACAATATCAAAAAATTTTTCTTCCAGCTTTAGCATTGAAGCATCTCCAACCAAAATCTGAACTCCTGCTGGTAGCAAACGCCGTGCATTAGAAGCGCTTTCTTCTAACAGTTCATTTCCTACTAAGTTTTCTGGTTGAAAACCCAAAGATAGAAACTGAAGCAAATTATCTCCAAAACCACATCCAATCTCTAAGACTCTTTTATTTTGAACAGGTGCTAAGCCAGACAAATGAATCCAACGAATAAATGCACGTCTTTTTTCTTGATACGTCCAAGCCATAAGCGTAGGGAGCGAGAGCGAAAGAGCTATCTAAGCGAATTGATAGGGCTAACAAGGCTACGGTATGTGCCAACTTAGCTGCGTCTATGGCTCAAGCAGGACATAGAGTCTTACTAGTAGATGCTGATATGCACTGTCCCCTGCAACATCGAATCTGGGAATTACCTAATCAGGTGGGTTTAAGCAATGTCATTATTGGCAAAATTGAACTTAGTATAGCGATTACAAAGCAGGTTATGGTCAACCTAGATGTCCTGACTTCTGGGCTTATTCCTCCTAACCCAAAGGCGCTACTTGCTTCTCAGCGCTTAGCTTCGTTGATGGAAGAGTTTGGAGATGCTTTGGATGCATTTTTAATTGCTTTGGTCGTTCCTGACTTCATCATCAATGTGGTAGCTGGCTCTTTTAATGCTGCCCTCATACCTACTTATATTCAAGTGCGAGAGCACGAAGGTAACAAAGCTGCTCAAAGACTTTTCTCTGGAACCACTCTCTGGAGCTTGGGGCTGCTCTTAATCACAACACTACTGATAGTGGTTACTGCACCACTGTATCTGTCATGGATTGCTAGAGGATTTAGTCCGGAAAAATTAGACCTGACTTTTCGGCTAATCTGCATGATTGCGCCTGTTGTTCTGCTGTATGGGATTATTACTATCTGGAGTGCAGTTTTGAATGCAGGAGAGCGTTTCGCTTTAGCCGCTCTGACCCCAATTATTAGTCCCACTATTACCATAGTATTTCTCTTAGTGGGTCAGTCTTGGGGTATCTATGCCATAGCAGCAGGGCTATTTGGCGGTGCGTTACTGGAAGTGTTTTTTTTAGGAGCAGCATTGTATCGACAAGGTATTTCATTGCTTCCAAGATGGTATGGGTTCGATTCTCACCTGCGTCAGGTAGCTAGTCAGTATATACCGTCAATTGCTGGATCATTTTTGATGTGCAGTACGGGGTTAGTGGATCAATCAATGGCTGCAATGTTGTCACCAGGGAGCGTCGCAGCACTGAATTATGGGAACAGGGTAATTGCATTTCCAATTACTTTAATCACTACAGCATTAAGTACTGCTGTGATTCCCTATTTTTCAAAGATGATTGCCTGCCAAGAGTGGACAAGAGTGCATTATACGCTTAAGCATTACATGCGGCTGATTTTTGCAGTTAGCGTTCCTCTGACAGGACTCTTGCTTATATTTTCCGAGTTGATAGTTCAAATACTCTTTCAAAGAGGTTCATTTACAGCAAGCGATACTCATCTAGTTGCTCAAATTCAATCTTTTTTCGCTTTACAGATACCTGTGCGCTGTTTAAGTATCTTGGTAGTACGTTTAATCTCAGCAATGCGAAACAATCAAATACTTGTGTGGGGTTCTAGCTGTAATTTAATTGTAAATATTGTTTTAAATTATCTGTTTGTGCAATATTTGAGTGTCTCAGGT
>JAQYWP010000458.1 GCA_029379285.1 Rhizonema sp. PD38 | reverse complement strand
AATCCCTGTCGATTAAGCATTAACCACGGGACGATTTCAGCAAATTGACTTGGTTAGACTGCAACTTGATACATCGATTTTGGGTGCGGTCCAACGGGTTCATCACGCCAGCGCCCAAGCTGTACCTCAAATCTAGCGCCCAATTCTTCACGGATGCGGGCAGCTATATCGCGAGTGTCAGTATCGTAATAGACATGGGCATGAAAACTAACGATCACAATGTTTTTTTCTGTCATCTTTGTTAACTCTACTTTTTACTGTGGGTAGTCCACTGGTAAGGCACTTACAAATAATTATCTTAGATAAGGCAGTCATTTTAAAAAGTAACTGTCACTGTAAATAAAAGACGAATGATTGGGATAATATTTGATCTAGATGGGACGCTTTGGAATACATCAAGTATATGTGCAGAGGCATGGAATAAGGCAATTAGCCTTGGTAACATCCAGAAAACTCCCCTGACTGAAGATGATATTGCTAGGGTAAGTGGTCTTCCCTTCATGGACTGTGTAAAAAATCTCTTTCCAGACATAGGAGAGGAGAGTCTCGACAAAATTGCTTCTTTGATTGAAAAGTATGAAAAACAAGAGATAGAGACTATGGGTGGAACCTTATATAAGGGTGTTTCTGAGTACTTAGATACTTTGTCCGTCCAGTTTCCATTATTTGTAGTTAGCAATTGTCAGCATTGGTACTTGCAGGCATTTCTTTCTATGCCCTTAAACAGTAGTCGTACAAGCAGGACTTTTAGAGATATATTTGTAGACTCAGAATGCTTTGGTAGAACTCAAAAGCCCAAGGCAGAAAATATCACTGCAATCTGTCAACGCAATAGCTTGAAAGATGCAGTTTATATTGGAGATACAGAAGGTGATAGATTAGCAGCAATGAAAGCGGGGATTCATTTTATTCATGTCTCCTATGGATTTGGTCATGTAGAATCTACAAATGTATTGAGCGCAGCTTCTTTCAGCAAAGTTGTAGAAATGCTCCGCTCCTTACATCTTGCACCAAGGGTTGCAATGACGATTATGAAGGCTAAACGTAATTAGGTTAAACTACCGTATCACTGTGACAGAGTATGCAGATTAGTCTTCGATCCATAAGCAAGGTTGATTTTGATTTCATATACGATGTGACGAAAATCGAGTTCTATCAACACTTAGGGTATGCTATTGATGATGTGGTTAGTTTGGGTAAACGACTTGAGCAGGACGACTAAGAATAGGATCCAGGGAATTAGCCATATTACCTTCGTTGTGAGAGACAGACTTGGAGAGGATGACAAAATTCCTCACATTCATATTTGACGCCTAAGAGGTTTATTCTAGCAGTAAGCAAACTTTCTCCATCTCACCAGAAAAAATTCTTCCTCATGAACGACTTGTGGATTGCCATCATGGAAGGAAAGCCAATACCTGAGAAAACCTATAATCATGTGGGATTTAAAATCACAAAAGAAGACTTCGGATTATATGCACAACGAATTAGGAGTCTGGGGGTAGATATGAAGGAAGGACGAAGCTGTGTCGATGGCGAAGGACGGTCTTTATATTTTTACGACTATGATAATCATTTGTTTGAGTTACACACAGGTACTCTGAATCAGCGTTTACAAAGGTATCACTAGACATGAGTGTTCTTACTAGTTATAGTAAAAATTCTTTACTCAAACTTATAGGTGAGTGATGAGATGCAAATTTCAACAAATGCAATCTATGCAAGACACAATGGTAAGAAAGGTTGAGTTTTTTTGCCTGTTTCAAAGCTTGAGTAGATTGATGTTCCTCTTGATGCAACACACCGAGCGTCACATGAGGAATAAATAGAATATCCTCTCTTTTATAGTCAGCTAATATACCCGTATATAGCTCTTCATGTAACTTAACTACCTCAGTGTTACCCTTTTGCAAGGTTAAATATAGATAATTATCAGAGGACTGTGCCAGTCCATGCAAATGAATATAAAATGGCTTCCATGCTGTCAAAACATTTGCAATATGGTCAATGAGACGCTGTTCGTCGTCTAAAGCACCTTCTATAGGAAACACCAAAGTAATATGGGGATCAATCAAATTAACTTGTGGGTCGTATTCCTTCCTGAGTTGATTGATTTGTGTGGTGGCGATCGCAGGGAAGTGTACGAGTGCGTAAAACATATTGAATTAATCGGAGTAAAATTCGTCTCTTGCAATCCCTTAAGAATTCGTTTGAGTGAGGCTTTCTTAACTAGCCTAACAGCTTTGCTTGTATTACGAATTATAAAAGTGAAATAAACACAACCCACAGCCATAATAACACATGACTAAAAATACATACAAGTTTGCTGCTGCTTGGGAGCATGAGCCAATTGTATTTGGTGCTTGTAGACCAGGCTACTCCAATCAACAGGTATCTGATTGGGTTGAATTCATGAAACACCAAAATATCAAACGAGTTTGCTGTCTTCTTCCCGAAAAGCAACTAGCTCTCTACTCTAATCTTTTAGGCATATATCAACAAGAATTTGGTAGTCAACAAGTTTGCTGGGCACCGATTACAGATTTTCATTTCTCTAGTTTAGAAACACTCACAAAGAAAATACTTCCTTTTTTAGTAACAGCCGACAAACAAAGTGAAAAAGTAGTTGTACACTGCTCTGGTGGTATTGGTCGCACTGGTCATGTGCTAGCTGCGTGGTTAGTTAGTATTCGCAAATTCTCTAGTCAAGATGCGATCACTGCCGTTAAAACAACAGGCAGAAATCCTTATGAAGCTGCGATCGTATCTGTGTTCAGAGGTAAAAATCCTTTTCAAGTTGTGAAGGAACTTGATGTACTTTTAAACAATTGCCGTCTAGCAATGTGCGATCAGTAGTATGCTTAATTTATCGAACTGCTCCTGAGCCAAGGACGCGCCCGAATTCGTCCAGTGTGCGTAAGTCCTATATTTATGTTGATAATGTAGTTGAACTGTAAGTGTTTTGAAGGCGTGTTCATGGTAAAGTCTCCTGATATATGATTGGAGTGGAATGTTCATTTGAGGCGTCTGGCTTTATGCAACACCGAAGAGTATTTCAATGTGCTTGCACCCGATGACATCCGGCTCAAAGGAACACGCATCGGAATTGAAAGTATTCTTTACGAGTACATCTATCGTTAGTAAAACACCAGAAAAAATTGCCGAACAATTTCATACTGTGACATTGGAACAGGTTTACGCTACGATTTTGTATTACTTGCATTATCAGTCAAAGGTTGATGCGTATCTGGCAGATTGGTTAGAATTTTCTCGAACCATGCGCGAACAACAACAGCGCAAACTTTCTCCTGCTTTGGATAAGGTTTCGGCAGATGCGGCAGGAAAACACTCCAAAGCTGTTACACGAAAGCTAATGG
This sequence comes from Rhizonema sp. PD38, assembly GCA_029379285.1. Taxonomy (GTDB): domain Bacteria; phylum Cyanobacteriota; class Cyanobacteriia; order Cyanobacteriales; family Nostocaceae; genus Rhizonema. The sequence goes on along the minus strand of JAQYWP010000458.1, from coordinate 3,514 downwards.
CAATCCGGTATCTATTGGATGAACATCTTAATCCGGCATATCGTTCCCAACTCGTGCGGCGTAATCCTGATTTAGTTGTGCGGATCATTGGAGATTTGGATGTGCTACTTAAGGACACTCCAGATCCAGAGATTTTAATTTGGTGCAAAACCAATGAATTTATTTTGGTGACGAACAACCGTAAGTCAATGCCCGGACATTTGGCTGATCATTTGGCTAATAGTCGCCATATTCCAGGAATTTTTACTATCGATGCAAACCAAAGCATTGGACAAACAGTTGAAGAATTGATTATCATTGCGGGCGCTTCGTTTAAGAATGAATACCAAGATCGAATTGAATATCTACCGTTAGTTTAAAAATACTGGTAGGCAGCCGTTTCACCAAACCCGGAAAAATCTGCGTTTTCTCATTACAAGTAACGGGTTCTAAGCCTCGGTTGAAGCGTAAGATGCCCCTAATTGTCAACTGGTATACAAACTGAACTTCCTTTCATAGGGCGATAATTCCTGCGACTGGCAGATTTTTCCTTGGTATTAGCCCAATCCTGCCTACCACTTTCTAGCTCAGGAAAGCACAGGTTCTGCTGCCACCTTCTCAGTTTTGTTTTTCAAGACGCTTGGTACTTCGGTGCCAAACGGCTCACCTTCAACCACTTGCGAGCGGAAACCATCGACCCCGATAGGAACGTCGCCTGTTATAGTAGTGCGGTAGAGTACGCGCTCGACTTCTATATGATCCAAATCTTGAGGAGCCAAATGTGCGGTAGCGCGGTTATCCCAGAAGGCAATGTCACCGTTATACCAACGGAAACGGGTGGTGTAAGCAGGTTTGGCGATTTGGTTAAAGAATAACTCCAGCAACAAATCACTCTCTTGTGGTGACACCTCAAGAATATGTGAGGTGAAGCCAGGATTGACGAATAAGGCACGTTCACCAGTTTCTGGGTGAACGCGCACGACTGGGTGGATGGAAACTAGAGGATTGGCTGCAATGCGCTGAGCAAGCTTGCTGTTGCTAGGCAAGCGCAAACGCGCATTGAAGCGATGTTCAGCTTTCAAAGTGTCTGCTAATGCCCGCAGAGGTGCTGACAACCCCTCGTAAGCTGCCACTAGATTAGTCCACTGAGTGTCACCACCAATGCTAGGAACATTAACCGCACGCAAAATCGATCCTGCCGGAGGGTTAACAACAGCTGTCACATCAGTGTGCCAACGACTCTCGTAGCTGGAACGACGTAGACCATTGCGCCGCTCGTAGCGACTGCGATCAATAGGCAGGATTTGTGAGAACCCAACGATAGGCTCATCCTCGTGGGGATGCGCGTAAGTAACATCGCCAAAACGAGCTGTAAACGCAATCTGAGCAGCATGGTCGATATTCTGACCCCGAAAAAACAGGACTTTCCACTTCAATAGAGCTTGACGAATTTCTTTAACTGCATCATCGTGCAGAGGACGCGAAAGGTCTACATTGCTAATTTCAGCACCGATGAAACTAGCTACAGGTTTGACTTCAATGTGATTGTTGCTCATATTAATTCTCCATGATGTACCGGAAAAGACGTTTATTTTATCCACGAATGAATTTTGGGCAGAATGCATTACGCGGTATAAACCTTTGCTGAACTTTCTACCTTTGTTTGGTTAGATTCCCAACTTCTTGTGTAGACAGAAGAATCTCCCTTTATTGCCTGACTTTGCTCGCCATTTATAGAAACTGGAATATCGCCAACAATAGTGACTTGCTGAACGTGACGCGGTTGATCGCCATAATCAGCGATCGCACAATGTTGAGTAGCACGGTTATCCCAAAATGCGACATCGCCCACTATATGTTCGAGTGCCCGGTATCTCATAGACTGAGACTGCTACTCTAACAATTAATTTTCAAAGTGAACCTAACTGAATTTCCTCAAACAGTCTGGATGATTTATTCATGCGGTATTTAAGACGGGTATTTTAAAGTGCTAATCATTGACCGATTTATCGTTGTTTGTTTTTAGAGTAGACTACAGATAACTTTTGAGTCCTTTATCATAAGGATATATGTTTAAATAAAATTATGCAATACTAATTGTTAGATATTCTAAATATATTTACATTCGTGCAACCCTGTCAGCATCCCGCTCGCCCATAGACGGGGAAGCAAGACCTTGTGCCCCTGCGATGGTGGTCTATTTTCAGATGCTCTCAAAATTGCTGTAGGCATGCTAGTAAATGTGAACAGCCATCATCTGATAAGCATCGTTGGATAAAGTGGTATACTCGGTCTGCGCTCGCTTATGTATCAGATTAATCCGACCGTACCGCCTTCCCCCACCAAACACATTTAAACGGCTTACCTGTTTTTTTGTCTAATATTTCGTAATGTTTTAGCTCTACATCTTTCCAATCTGATAATAGGTCTAGTAAATAATCTTTAGAAAAAAAATGCATAGTTTGTCCATGAGATTCTAATACGTAATTGGGTTCAAGAACACGTATAGGAGGATGACGTTCAGCCCGTAGTTTTGCATCTTCAGTGGAATTAACGTGAAAAACAAATACTCCAGTGGAGCGCATTATTCGTCGAATTTCTTTAAACAACTTACGTGTAATCTGATCTGAAAACATATGTAAGGCAACATTAGACATAACAGCATCAAAGGCTGCACAATTGAAAGGCAAGTGTTTTGCCATGTCAGCGACTACAAACTGTACATCTAATCCTAGCTTTTGTGCTTTCAGGCGTCCTAGTCGCACTGCCTCATTAGAAAAATCCATACCTGTAACAAGCCCTTCGGGCAAGGCGTGACGGCAGTCGGCATCCGTGCTGAAGGTAAGGTTATGAATTATACCGACAATTGAATGCCTTTTGCCCTGCCTTGCCCATAACGGGTCCATGCGAACGTATTTATTCGGAACAGAAAATAAAATCTGTTACGAGACGCGTAGCGCTACGGTACAGGGCGTCCTTGCTCGAATCCCCTGTCTTCAGGCAGGGGTCCTTCTGCCTTCTGCCCTCTGCCCTCTGCCTTCTCAAGGTACAAGCTTTATTGAAAGCAGTGAAATCCGAGTGAGAAGAAAGCGAATCGCTCATGTTCCGTTTCCCGAAAACCGCGCTCTTAGGGAGATCCATAAAAATAAATCGCGACTCCGTCAAACTAGAACGAGAGTCGTAGTTGCGAAGCTCTGGGGACGGAAGCTTCCGCCCCCAAGACTTCGCGCTTGGGTTCACACAAACAGCTCTTGATTTACGGATGGTAGGTGCCTTATAACAACCAACAACTAACAACTGACGTGAAAAAACTAACTTGGGTAATTTTGGGATTAGGTGCTTGTTTTGTGAGTACGCCAGTACTTTCCGCTTTAGAAACTGCTTTTGGAAGTAATGGTATTGATGCTCTTAAGCTACATCTATCTCCATATAATTTAACAGGACGTAAAATTGCTATTGGTCAGGTAGAAATTGGTCGTCCGGGTATGTTCGGGTTGGACAAAGCGGTATCTAAAAATCGCGCAGTCTCCTTAGC
>JAQYWP010000457.1 GCA_029379285.1 Rhizonema sp. PD38 | reverse complement strand
GGTTGACGCTGTGTAACTTTGACATAAACTATAGTAAGTGCTATAACTAAAATAATCAAAGGTAAATAAAGCCCTAAAAGGTCCATTAATAATGATTTGGGAATAAATAGGAATTCTAAATGTATACCTAGTTTTTTACCCCAGGATTTTTGATCTAGAAAAGGTGCAAAAAAGTTACCTCTCGTTCTCTGACAGAAGTTTCCATAGATTGAGTATCCTAGTAATGAAGATACCCATAAAGTAATCGTTAATTTCACTTCGTATAAGTATTTTGTTAAAATATTTAGTAATTGACTGCAATTAAATGTTTTTAACTGTATGAGTTCAAAAGTCAAAATTGTAATAAGTGTTGCTGTGCTAGCAAATAATATTTGGATTAATACTGGTCGAGTTAAAGCCATCAAAAATGTGATAACGGAAATTAACAAGAGTTTGAGGTTTGCATGAAGTTTAGATTGAGGCAGCAAAATCCAGATAAACAAAGTACTGAAGGTAGAAAATAAGCTTTCGGTATATCCGATAACTCGGAAAATTGATGTGGGATTCACAGTATAAGCAAGTACTAACAAAAAAGCTAAGTTTAAGCTTTCCAATCCAGTTTTGAAAACCCAGAACAGTAAAATAGTCGAAATAAAGAATAGAGTTGTGGCAACGATTAAAAAGTCATGTGCGGCCTGTTCTATGGTTTGAGGATGAAACAAAGTACGGATGATAAAAGGCCACAGGGGGTAGAAGGCGTCACAACTGGGATTTAAAGCTTTGCGGGCGTATAGTTCTATATCCCAGTAGTAACTATGGGATGCGTGTGGTAGTTCTCGTGGGGAGGTTGGTGAGGAAAAGAACTTGTGAAACGTTTCAGGATATATCAGCATCGCCACAGCTGCACACAAGATAAATGCGCTGCATATAATTAAAGGGGAAAGAACTGTAATAATTTTTTTGTTAGTCATTCTAGCTGACTGCTGACGGCACGATCGCTAATCGGTTTCTTACTTTTGACAAATAAATATACATCATCACGCTGGTAGCTTAACTGAAATCCTGGTTGATTTTTGAGTTGATTTAACAAGTTAATCGCAAACTCTTGAGTACTTGACCACCCAGGATGACGAGTATTGAGTAATACATAGTGAAATGTATTTAAATCAACTGGTGGGGAGTTGGCACTTGTCAAACTAATCAGTTTTCTTTGGCTTAAATGGGGAGCAATTTGTGCTGTAGTGTATACACTATCTTTCGTTTGCACTTGGGCGATCGCATCTTGTGTGGCTTGCCAATTATCTAAGGATGACAGATAGATTGAGGAAAAATAGCCAAACTTTGCTAAAGCTAAAAATGCTACTAATGACCAGATGATTATTCCTCGTTTGCTTCTCAGCCAACCCCGACCTGCGGCTAGAGTATCAATCGCTACCAAAAATAAAAATGGGATGGCTGGTATAGAATACTGGTGGATTAAATCTTTTTGCATCGGGTAGTCAGCTAGAAGGTTGATTGCCAAACAAGGAAGGGCACCGATCAAAGGTGCCAGGCTTTTCAGTGAAAGTCCCCAGATGACAGGTACTAAGAGCAAAACTAAGTAGAATAAGTTATCTGATGAAAAAAGTCTGCTCAAAAGAATGCCTAAGATATTGACTGGGTGAAACAGCACATTGTGGAAGATTTCTGAAAATGAGTTTCCTAAATAGCTATATCTTCCAAGATGACGTTCTACGGATGCTGAATCGCCACCAAAAAAGGGAATGACGATTTTGGTAGCGATGATAAACCAGGCAATACCGCTAATCAAAGCGATCGCACCACACAAACGCTTTTTTTCAAATATGAGCAGCCAGACTCCCAATGCGACTACTGTTAAAGAGATTACAGCTTTACATCCCAACACCAGGAAAATACTTAAACAAAACCAGCCAACGCGATCGCGTCTTGCTGATAACACTGCCCATAATAGTGCTGGCACGGCGATCGTATCTGGATGGAAATCAAATAAGTTGATATTATATACTAATGGGTACAGTAAATATACTGTTGCCATTGCTATTGAAAGTTGCACTGTTAGTCCAGCATGACGGGATAAGTGCCATACAGGCACAGCACCAACAGCCAAAGCCACTGCCTGCACACCAAATAACCAGTAAACGCTAGGGTGTATTTTGTAAAATAAAGCCAAGAAATAATAAATCCAAGCAGCATGGTCGCCGAGAATGTGAAATCCAATGAAAGAAGAAATCGGTGACTTTCCCTGGCTAATTAAGTAAATTGCCTGGTCAAAAATTCCTAAGTCATATGCGGTAGATTGAAACAGGATGTGTCGTAAACTGCTACATCCAAATAATATTAAGGCACTAACGCCAATCATCCAACCAACAGGACCAGGCTTGATAAATTTTTCCGCCATCTCACCTTATACGCAGTTGCAATTAAATCTAGCTCATTCAGTGAACTACCTACAGTGACGCTTCGCGTACACTGTAGGCTTCTGGACTCGCAGGGGAGCGCCTCAGATTAGACTTGCGTCCTTTCTTTGGTCTTACCTCCCCTCCTCCAGCAGTGACGGGGAACCCTCCGCCAACTGACTGACTAGCAGCCAATTTTAGTATCCGAATGCCCTCGGCTCTAATATTTATCGCCGCATTTCCATCTCTGTCATGGTGAGTTCCGCATTGTGGACAAGTCCACTTACGAATATCTAACGACATCTCACTCATTTGATAGAAACAATTAGAGCAGAGTTTTGACGAGGGAAACCACCGATCTATCTCAACAAACATACCGCCTTTGCGCTCTAGCTTGTATGCTAAGAAGTTGGTGAATATCCCCCATCCTGCATCGGATATTGATTTAGCTAAATTATGATTACGATAGCGTAGCGTTAGCGAGTCTTCGAGCGTCACCATACCCTTGGTATTTAGGTTTTCTACTACGACAACTTGATTATCGTTGACAAGCTTTGTACTCAGCTTATGTAGAAAATCCTGCCGTGAATTACTTACACGTTCGTGAACTTTAGCAACCAATTTTTTATTTTTGAGTCTAGATTTACTCCCGTCCTTTCCTCTAGCTAATTTTTGTTGCTTACGCTTCAAATTGCGCTCGTGTTTGGCTATGTGCTTGGGGTTTTCAAATTTAGACACCTTACTGCCATCGCTGACAACGGCAAAATGCTTTAAACCTAAGTCAATCCCAATAACACTACCTTCACTGGAAGATTCTGGGTTATCTCCTTCAACTTCAGATAAGATAGACGCAAAATATTTCCCTGAAGGACATTTACTTACAGTTACTGTTTTGATTTTTCCTTCAATAGCCCTGTGTATACTGGCTTTGACTTCACCTATATTCCCAGGAAGCTTAACAATATCGTCCAAAATTTTGACGTATTGAGGATATTGTATTGACTGTTTATCTTTCTTTGATTTGAACCTTGGAAACTTTGCTCGCCCTTCAAAAAAGTTTTTGTAAGCCGTAGTCAAGTTGAGTGTTGTAGACTGCAATATTTGGCTATAGCAATCTCCCAACCATTTTGTCTCTTCAGCTTTTTTAAGTGCGGGTAAAAGAACGTTGAGTGCCGATTGTCCTAGCCCTTTCCCTGTTTCTTTGTAAGTCTCAATAGAATGATTCAGAGCATAATTCCACCACCACCGAGAACATCCAAAAGCTTGCGCTAATTTCATTTCCTGTTCTTCTGTAGGATACAAACGGATTTTTACAACCTTGCGTAGTACTCAACATCACCTCCCTATTTTGGTTTCTTAATACATTATACAATTAGCAGTAAAGCTTTTCCGGAAAGATTGGTGACTTCTCATACATTTTGATTCTGTCTTTCCTGCCGAAAAACAAGGGAGCAAGATGCAATCGTCGTCACCCGGTCATTCATCCCACACCCATCGAAGCGATAGGGTGTGGGACTTCTCCCCGAAAGAGTTAAGGAATAAGAAAATCGAAAAAATGTTCTCCTGACTTCTTTATGGGCGAACAGCCGTTAGTCATAATTTTTGTATGGGCGAACAGCCGTTCGCCCCTACTTCTGACAACTCATAACTGGATTATTTTGATTAGCTAAGCTTATTGACAATTGACATATTCTGAATACGCCACGTACCATCTGTGTTGACTAAATCATACTTAACTCGTAGTTTTTCGCTATTAGTTTTCTTTATCTGACTATTCTCATAAAATTCGGTGATCTCAGTCACTGAGGCTTCTACTGCAACATGATTTTGATCCGTCTGACTGGGATTTAGAGATTCTACCTTGAGACTGTGGTTATATTTTCGATAACGATTGTATTTTTTATCCTGTTGGGCAATGGTCTGCCATTGGGACAATGCTGGCTCTACTAAAATCTTCTGTAAACTTGTAATATCGTGGTTTGATCCTAAAGAGGTGCCTTTAGTTGACAGCCAAGTTTGAATGACATCCTTTGCTGTCGCTGCTGTCAAAGGTTCTACTGTTAGTTGTGTGCTATTTGGATCGGGAATGGGTACTGGTTGTTGATTAAGCTGTATAGATAGACGTAAACCATCTTCAGATGAAGTGGAAAATTGATTTTTTAACCATCCAAAAGTTGTTGTGATCAAAAACAACAAAATTAGTATACCTGCCAACGATGCAAATATTTTCCACACCACCAAAGTTTGGGCTTTTGAAGTGCGGGCAAAAGTTCGCCTTTGATGCACATTATTACGACCATTTTCTACAACACGCCCCGAACTAGCAGGTTGACTGGATCTACGTCTTCTTGGTTTTTGCCCTTGATGCAAAGAAGCCGAAGCTTTGCCATTCAAATTGCGTCGCTTATCTGTGACGATAGTCGGGTGTGGTGTTACAGGTGTTTCTAGTCGTGGATTTCCAGGCTGTGAAGGCGTTGGTGAACGAGCAGAGTTGAGTGGCGGGGCGTTTGAATATTCCGGTCTTTTCTGAGTTGGTGTTAAAGGCGTTTTTGGATCAGTTTTGCTGTTGGGATGTCGAGAGCGCACGGACCCTTTGCTGGGGTAACGCGAATGAGTAGTCTGTAAATTCTTGATTGATTGGCTATTAATTCCAGTCCACTCATTCGTCATTTCCGCATCTGTAGGCAAAACTTCTAAAGAAGCTTGTACCTGTTCGTCAGCAAAATAATCTTTCAGGGAAGCTGTCTGCTTTGCTAAATCTCGGAAGTGCTGAAAGACTTCATTTTGTAACCAAACTTCTAAGTATAAACACAGACCTGGCAAAAGGTCTGGAGAGTCTTGAGAATGTTCTCGAATAAAAACTAGGGCTTCGTACTCTTGAGAGAGTTCTAAAGAACGGGTTGCAACTTCTGTTTGCCCCAGCAGTAATGCACATAGCGATTGTTCTAAATGTACATCTTGACGCTTGCCCAATCGGAGCAACATTTGCTTTGCTTGACGAATTAAAGCCGGTTGACGTTGAGTAAACCCCCGTGCTATCAATGCATAAACCGCTAAGTAAGTGGCAACAGGAGAGTGACGTTTGCTTTCCCTCTCAAATAACTCATGCTGTTCTACAACTGTTAAGTAGTTACGCAGTTGTTGGATAAATCGTAGAAAGTCATCTATATTTAGACCAGATTGGTCGTCTTTTGTACCATCAATCCCACCGCGATCTTCTAAAATGTTCTGTAATAATTGTAACCCTTGTTCTCTTTCAGCCGTTTTTTCTTCTGGTAGTGCTAGTAACTCCAATATTCGGTATGGACGCAGTCGGTAAAGATCGGCTTGAATTTCCGCCTGAACGCTGGGAAATAGTCCTTCTTTTAACAGCAAATCCTCACCCGTTTCCAGGGACAGGGCAGCGTTTTCATAATAACCTTGCTGCCATTGCTCGCGACCTAATTCCAAGCAGGCAAGTGAAACGGTGAGAAGGATGTCTGGACGTTCAACAGCTGACACATATGCTTCTTCACTCGTCGGTTGACTATTCTGTTTGATGCCAACTACAGTATCTTGGTTAATTAGATATGGGCGGCCAAGTTTCAAGACAAGCTCATACTCTCCTAATTCCTGGAGAATTAGTAAAGCACCAACTAATTCCTGTTGTGAAACTTGAATATTCAGAGTCTGTCGGTTTAGATCATCTTCCAATCGCTCGGATACTGCTACTGTGGCATTTTGAGCACCATCAGCGCTGTAAGCATTAGCGAGATAAAGCTGATCGTAGTCAATACGTTCTTTTGGATCGGATAAAACCACGTAAGCTTCTTCTATAAGTTGTTTACGAGAGCCGATCGCCGCTTGGGAGTACTCACGTCGTGGCAACTGCACGATGCGATCGTTGTATGCCTGCCGCAACTGTTCATCACTTGCCGCCAACGGTAATCCTAAAATTCGGTAATAATCTAGCGGAATTTGCACAGTCTACTTCCCCTGTAGCCCGATCAACTTAATTCTCCTAGAGAATTCCAGGTTTGTAAAACCGTGCCATAATAACCTGTTGACTTTACACTATAAATGTATATTGCTATTGACACCACACGGTATCAACAACACCTTAAATGACAGCATAAATCATGTTAGCTTGCAGGAATTTACTTTTCTCCAATATTTGGCTTGACTGAAGAAAGGCAGAGGGCAGAGGGCAGCTATGTAATAATAAATTTTTTAAAAGCCCCCTGACACAAGGTCTCAAGCCCCTGAGTTTATTTGTGTAACAAAGGAAATGTGTATTTCGAGACGCATAATAGCGCCAGAGATACTACGGTTTTCCTTCTGCCTTCTGCCTTGCCGCCCTTGGCGGCTTGACATTCCTGCTGCTGGTTAAAAGGTACTTTTTCAGGTATACGGTGACAGAAACACCGTGCCCTAGTTTTTTTCTAGGAGCCAGCGAACAATTTTATAGCATAATTATGTAGTGATTACAACTATCTCAATAGGTATAGTGATATAT
>JAQYWP010000456.1 GCA_029379285.1 Rhizonema sp. PD38 | reverse complement strand
ATATTATACTAACTTACAATATGATTATTACTTAAGTCGATTAAATTAGTTAGTGTTATGCTTACTATTAGAACTACAGAAAATAAATTTCGGGGTGTGTTCGCAAAAAAACACGTTCTTAAAGGAGAGTTCGTTGAAAAAGTAATGGTATTTTTTGCGCTCGAAAAAAATTAAGAAGACTGAGTAAACAGTTTAGTACAACTATTACTTTTTCTATAAAACAGAAATAGATGCTGTACTTAGGTGAGTATTATGTTCTATTTGTAACTATTCATAAAATCTCAATACTGATTTTATACATAAATTTGATGAACAAGTCATAGAGTTAATTGCCCTTCGAGGCATAAAAGAGCGAGAAGAAATTACACACAAGTATAAGGAGGTATAGTTTTATGTTTTAAAGTAATATTTTTCATGTTCTCATGACAGCAAAGCTGTTTTTTTCCAAGAAAAAGTTAACGAACATCCAACACAAAAAGACAAAAGTTTCATCTTTGGCAGAGGTATGAGAGTCTCTTTTAACAGGTGCAAAATCGCTCTATGCGACTGATACTTTTATGCCTCCTACTCTGTAGATGGACTTTCAGCGATAAAGAAATATTGACCGAACCAAACTATTTGACAGTGCAATTACAAGAACTCTGAATATATTCTGCTGACTCCAGAGTTTTTACAATACATAAATTACATGCGACGCCAATGTTTTATTGACATCACGAAGAGCGTTCTTCTGTCTATGAGTCAGATTGAGGTGGAAGAGGAAATGACCTTCTTCTATCGTGAGACTATTTCATTTCAAATGTAGACTTTATAAGGATTTGGGCAATCAGTAACTTGAATAAATTAACGAACGAGACATTAGTTGAGCAGTCGGATCTCCTCCCTCGCTTTCTTCAACTAGCTATTGCCAATGTCGTTTCCAGTGTGATTGTGCCACTCGCGAGTACGCTTAGTATCTTCTTCTTAGGTCATCTGCCAGAAATTCACCACTTGGCAGGAGCAACCTTGGCTGGAAGCCTGATTAACAATCTTTATATGGTTTTAGGCTTTTTACGAACGAGTACAACTGGGGTAACATCTCAAGCTGTAGGACGAGATGACCGAGAGGCTGTGCTGTTGGTGGTACTACGTAATGGCATAATTGCTCTGGTACTAGGTGTTGCCATAGTACTATTGCAGTACCCTTTGAGATATCTGGGATTTGCTTTGTACACTGTGACTCCAGAAGTCAAAGCTTCAGCTATGGCTTATTTTCACGCTCAGATTTGGGCAGCGCCTGCCGTTTTACTCAACTGTGTTTTGAACGGTTGGTTTCTCGGACAAGAACAAAATGGCTTGATTTTGCTGTTGTCCCTCGTTGGCAATGCTGCCAATATTGCACTCGACTACCTCTTGATTGTGCAGTGGGGCTGGGAAAGTACTGGTGCTGGACTATCCGGTTGTATTAGCCAGTATCTGACTCTGTTGGTAGGATTGATTTTTTTCTATAAACAAATCAATTGGGAAGAGGTACGATGTGTATCTGGGAAAATTTGGGACAGTTCAGCTTTACAATCCACCTTGATTCTGAATGGAAACATCTTCGTCACCTATCTGTTGATTCTCGTTGCCTTTATCATATTTGACTACCAAAGTTCAAGCATGGGGACGATTGTATATACTGAAAATGCATTGCTTATACAAATATACACTTTAACTGGTTACTTTATCGGCGGAATAGGATGTTGTACGGAAACTCTGACAGGAAACTTTAAAGGGAAAGGAGCAACGAATCTGTTGATACCCCTACTTGGGATTGCCGTGGGAAGCAGTTTGCTCGTGGGACTCTCTTTCACAGGAGCGTGTGTACTATTTCCTCAAACTGTTTTTGGGCTGTTAACCAACCACACTGAAGTCACTGAGAACATCGGTGTTTATGTTTCCTGGTTAGTACCTGTGCTAGGATTTGGTTCAATTGCTTGGATGCTGGAAGGGTACTTCTCGGGTTTGGCAGAAGGGCATACCCTCCGTAATGTTAGCTTAATCGCCATTCTGCTGGGATTTGCGCCTATAGCTTTTGCGGCCTGGCAGTTTCACAGTAACCATCTTTTGTGGTTGGCTGTATCTTTGCTCTATGCAATCAGAATGGTTGCGCTTACCGTACAGTTACCCAGGACGCTTGGAAGTGATGTTGAGGATGGTGTTGTATTAGACATCTCTTAAATATAATTATTTTGTTGAGCCAACATCGCCCATTATAAATGCGCGGTGTTGGCTGAAAGAGCGAATTCAAATGATGTGCGATCGCCAGTAGTCTAGTATTCAGGCTCGCTGGGATGAAAGAGAAAGAGAACTATTTCAGCGTTATGCTGTCCCAATCAGCGAATAGGTCTTTATTTTATGGAGTACAGATCCAGCAGAATGGCGACCATATAACCATTCTTGTAATCCCAATATGGCTTTCCGAGGACTTCATATGGTCGCAATAAAAGATATTATGGTAGGTGAAGAATTGACTATTAATTACACTATTTTCTCCGAAAAAAATGTTTGAATTTCAATGTCAGTGTGACTCATCTAAATGTCGCGGCATTATTCGTGGAATACCTTCTAATTCTTTGACTCGACGTGAACAACTTCTGAGGGCGTTGCCAAATTAATTAATGAATTTAGGACACACTTTGATAATAAATTAGAGAAAATATTCATGAATAAAAACATAACCATCTGCCGCTAAATTTTTCTTTTACAAACCCGGACTTCTTGGGCACAAATCATCTCGTCTTCAACCCGCCCCTACCTTCTGTCTCCTGTCTCCCCATTTTCAAAACAGCCACAACCAAACAGGGATTGTTACCAGCAAAACGATCATCCCCATTGCCAATGTAGTTACCGTAAGGTCGCGGTCAAGATTGAAAGTTTCGGCAATGACGAGTGTGGCGAAAGCTGGCGGCATTGCCATTTGTAGGACAATCACCTCTGCTATTGCGCCAGTTATATCAAAAAGTGATAGAGTGCTACCAAGTATGAGGGGAACTATGAGCATTTTGATTCCCAAGCCGATTACTGCCCACTTTAAGCTGTGCCGAAAATTCAGCCGTGCAAGGCGCATTCCAATTAACATTAGAGATAAAGCCACCGCACTCCAAGCGAGTGTCTCCAGACAGAATTCAACGGGAGGTGCGATCGCAACTCCTCGAAACAGCAAGCCAAACCCAAAACTCCACAAGGCAGGATTAATGGTAATTGCCTGAATCATGTGCCTGCGATTTTGAAGAGTACCACTAAAACGCGCTGCCAAAGCCACACCGAACCCATAGGCTCCCAACGTTGTCCCCAGCAAATCGTAGAATATTGCCCAAGCAAAATATTCTCTGCCCACCAGTGCTAGAGTGACGGGATAGCCGAGATAACCTGTGTTACCTACCATTGCTGCCAAAACAACACTACCTTGAGTCGGTATTGGCGGGACAGTATTTGTCCGATGGGCTTGCCATTTGATTAAGACCCATGCTAACAATGCTCCTAATAAAATAGCTGCATGGGCGATCGCAGGAGCAATCCAAATTGACCCTGATAAATCAGCTTTGTGTAAAAAGTTTACAATGCTTATCGGTACACCTACCCAAAAGAGAAACTGTCCCAAACGAGTGGGCACTATAGCTGGCATTGTACGTCCTATGATTAAGCCTACTAGGACTAATCCTATTAGTTTGGAGTAAAGTTCTATTATATTTGCCAATGATGCACCTTGAAGAGTAAGTGTTTATACCAAGTAGCAGTCAGTTAAAAGCTAATAGCTTACATAATGTATTATGTGTGAATACAATGGACAGTCACTATAATCGTTTATGGTTATTCAACAACAGCAGGAGCTAACCCTTGGATAATACTGGGTTTTCTGGAAAACCGCAAAACTCACCGTCTGGTGAAGACATTCCGCCAGCTTTACGCGATACTCCTGAAGCAGTGCCCAAAGCACCCAAGATGCGCGTTCGCCCCCTGGTATTGGTGATTGGAGGATTTACGGGATTTGTCCTGCTGGCGTTAATCAGTGGTTATTTGTTTTCCACTTATGCACCTAAAACAAATACTGTTTCTCAGCCGAATCCTACGAGTTCCTCGACGGCAACTCCAGCACAAACAGGCAGTGCTGTCAACCAAAACAAATACGCTGGTACACTTTTGGGACATCTTTCCTACCCAGAAGCACCTGAGTCAGATCTGGTACCGATTTCCGCAGATGGGCGCATTAGAATGCGAAAAGCCGCAGCACAAAGTTATCGGGAAATGACACTTGCAGCGCGACGTGCGGGTGTTCTTTTAGTGCCAATTTCTGCGTTTCGTTCGGTGAAAGATCAAGAGCAGTTGTTTTTTGGTGTTGGTGCCCAGCGCAATCAGTCACCAGCAGAACGAGCAGCTGTCAGCGCCCCTCCTGGTTATAGCGAACATCACACAGGTTACGCTGTGGATATTGGCGATGGGGCAGCACCATCAACAAACGTGAATCCCAACTTTGACAAAACGAAAGCTTTTCAATGGCTGCAAGCAAATGCGGCGCGTTTCAGCTTTGAGATTTCCTTTCCTAAAGACAATGTTCAAGGTGTGAGTTATGAAGCTTGGCACTGGCGTTATGTGGGCGATCGCGATAGCTTGGAAATGTTCTATAAAGCCAGGAATTTAAAACCCGCTAAGATATCGCAGTGAAAGAAGCGCCTTGATCAATTCGCTCATTTGCTTGTTCGCACTATAGCAATCCTAAATCATTCGTGAAAAACGAGACCCAAGGGCAACTTTCACGAAGTCAGGGATCATAGATGCGCCAGATTCAATCTCTATATAATTTTCAATTATATCGATCCTGCGCGTAACTACAAGCTTTTATATTATACGTACTCAAATATTTCCTTTAAAGAATGATGAACCAATACGGTTCAGTTAAAATAAATGACCTACCCTCAATCAATATAGAGAAGCGCTGTTTGAAGCGTCTCGGAACAGCCGACAATGCTTACCGATCAACCCTAACTGAACCGTATTGAATGATAAACCTATGCCTTATAGTAAATTTACTCTCAGCAAAGCTGTAGAGGATTTCCAACTTACAATTGTTGAAGGGAGGCGCTTCCTGCCAGATATTCCCTCGGTCACTCCTACTCCTTTACTTCAGGATATTCTTAAAGAAACGCTTCCCTGGGCGATCGCAGTAAGTAGCGAGAAAGCCCGTTCTGAGGGCATCATCAATCCTGTATTATTGGAGGTAAAACGCCAGCTTCAGGGACGGATTAGCGTTTTCTCTGGCGAGGAATTCAATGTAGAACCAGAGGCTGAACTCACTGGCTATGTTGACTTTCTCATCAGTCGTTCTCCGGAGCAGCTATTTATCAAAGCCCCTGCGGTTATCTTAGTTGAAGCCAAGAAGGAAGATCTTAAACCAGCGTTAGGGCAGTGCCTTGCGGAGATGGTTGCAGCTCAACGCTTTAACCAAAAAAAGCTACAGCCTATTTCGACGATTTACGGAACAGTCAGTAGTGGGACGGTTTGGCGGTTTCTCAAGCTAGAAGGGCAATGCGCGTCTATTGATCTTACAGATTACCCCCTCCCTCCGGTTGAGCAAATTTTAGGCTTTTTGGTTTGGATGGTGCAGGAGGGCTGATCTAGTGCAGGCTTTTGGGTTGGAATTACGACTGAAGACGATCAACGGCTCCATACATTGTCTTGATCGTTGTGGCAATTCGATCCAGTTCAATGGAGACGAGCGTATGTTCACGGATGACGAGCAGTGTGGGAGTGATGCCGCTTGAATTGATGGCACGTTCAGCGATGCGGATTGTATGAAGTTGCTGAACGTGCATGTGTATCGGTTCTAACAAGGCATCTAGATCAGGTAAGGGTTGAAGTAAAGTTGTGTGTTCGAGGAAGTCAGCCTGATTTGTGAGAGTAGCTGCGATCGCCTCTGTAAATGAGTTGATATCGGGAAGTTGGCGATTACCAGTGAATTCACGTAAGTGTTCGCTCAAGGTTGTCACGGTATTGGAAAAGTTGCGGGTGTAGAGAACTAAAGCCATCACTGGCTCAACTTCTCCCCGCAGATAAGTCGGTTCGCTCAAGAGTCGTTGAATCGCTGCCGCCGTGTTAGCATTTTGTAGCTCCGTTTGACGACGTGCCGCGTTAATTGTGCGCGGATTTTGTGCCACCGCATCATACGCTGTGATCACCCGTTGAAAATAAGCGAGATTGGCACGAATCGTTTTTGCCAGTTGAGCTGGCAAGCGCGAGCGTTCCCAACTGGGAAACAGCAGATACCCTCCTACTATTGCCAATCCACCGCCAATCACCGTGTCTAGAATCCGCCAGATGCTCAGCCTCCAGTCACCCGTATGGGTAATATGCACCAACACCAAAATCAAGGGTGTTACCACGATGACAAACACACCGTAGTTGAGTGGCTTTACGGCAAACGCCACAAATATCAGCAACGCCAAAAACAACAGTAATATCCAGGCATTCTGAATCATGGATGTCAATGCGATCGCCACCATTCCACCCAAGATGGTTCCACCGATTCGCTGCACTGCTCGTTGAAATGTCCCACCAAAGTTCGGTTTGAGAATCACCAGCACCGAGAGTGGTACCCAGTAGCCGCGTAATAAATGCAACGAATACGCAAGTAGAACAGCGATCGCCGTCGTCAATCCCAACCGCAAGGCATGACGCAATCCAGTTGACTGGAAGGTGAGATTATCTTTGAGAGTTTGAACGACTGAAGGAGATTCCTCCATCCACTCGTTTGTGTCTGGTTGGGAGATGAGTGGTGTTGAGCCTCCTAGCTGCTTGGCAATTTCTGCATCAGTGTAAACTTGTTTGACTAGCTCAGAACTTACGCATTGACAGAAAGACTAGAATGTGGAATCGAACCACATTTCTGTGCTAG
>JAQYWP010000455.1 GCA_029379285.1 Rhizonema sp. PD38 | reverse complement strand
AAAAAATATATTTTTGTTTTCCATCGATTTGGGGGCTTGAAACCGTTTTTTCTTTCTCTTTCTCTTTATGAGTGCCTTTTAACTTTTAACTTTTGCCTTGTTCTGTCATTTCACTACTGAACGCAGTAACGTTACCTTGCGACTATCTACAAGTATGGCAAAAAAACCTTTGTCGGAAAGCGTCTGTAATTGGTTATATGCTTCTTTTTGGTTTGTCGTATAAACCGCCAACAAATAGGGGCGTTGTCCGTAGGAAGCAAAACCCACGTTACCTCCAACGACTCGCTGTACGTCAGTAGACGTTTCTGGATGGTTGAAATAATCCACCAATACAGCAAAACCCTCTCCTAACCGTTGGGGTTTATAAGGTATTGACTGAGTTGGTTGAGTTGGTACTGTTGTATCTCCTGGGCGAGTGGTGATGATGGCAGACAAGCCAACAACATTATTGATATACTTTGCCCAACGATTAGCATCTTCCATCTTCCTAAACCCACCAATCCGTGTCACTGTATCGTTAAGGTATTTACAAGTATTGGGCTTAAGTTCGGATGGTAAAACTTGACGTAACTGCTTCTGGTTATTTGGTGTGGGGCTGATGACGAGTAAAAGATACTCACCACGAGGTGGAGGTTGACAAGTTGAAATCTGTTGAGCTGTGACAGAATTGACAAGAGCGGGCAACCCTAAGATGGCGATCGCACTCACACTGACTAAAGTATTTGGTAATGTCGTGAATTTTTGCCCAACCATTTTATACATAAATTCTCTTAGAAATTTGATCAACAAGTCACTCGAGAAGAGCGGAAAGTTCCTTGGTATCCCGCGTAAGAGTGCGTGGGATACCCATACATAGGCAACAGGTTAATTGTGCAGTAATACTCTCCTCCCTTGTAAAGCTCATGCCGTTACAAAGGAAAGATTTTTCCGAAACAGGCACTTTCAGCCCTCTTGGAAACCAACGCTTGCTAACTTTCCAAGACTCATCAGAATTTTAAATTTACTCCACAGATCAAACACCGAAGCTATGTAAGCTGTGTTTATTCGCACTATTCTTACTGACTTCCTTTAATCTCAGATATCAGAATACAGTAGCAAGGGATGCCAAAGCATCAGGAATTGTTTCAGTTGGAGCCGAAAATTCTCCAGTGATCACGTACTCAAGTCTCAGTTTTAACCAAGTAATAAATTGGGCATTGGTAGAAATAATTGCCGCCGCTGGTTGGGGACACCTCTTTTTCTCCTCTACTTTCTGTGGTGCTTCTAGAAAAGCTGGTTGCTTAACCAACCAAAAATCAATTTCTTTTTCTTGTTCGTGGTAGTGACGGGTGCGTTCCTTGAGAACTTCATCTAAAGGTTCCTCTTCTACCAAAAAATGCTGACTTGCCAAAACGTAATAGTATGTTTGCATACTTCTTCCACTGGTTACCTCAATTAATCATAAGGCGTACAGCACTGCCCTCTGTACGCCCCATCTAGAAAATTGCTAATTGTTAACAGCTAGTTGTGAATCTCTGAAAAAGGACAACCACTCGCAGCCTTTTCGGTAGTTGCTTGTTTTTCTCCACGGTTCCACAATCGCTTGATAAAACCCCAAATTCCTTGCTTTTGACTGGTTTGTTTTACACTCGTTAACTTTTTTAAGAACTGGCTGTTGTCAAAGTAGTGTTCAACAGAAAGAATTTTCAAATCATCTGTGACGTAGACAATACTCGTACCCACAATCTCCACAACCTCTTGTGTCGGAGCAAAGTCTTTGTATGCACCACTAAAAGTTCCCCAATGCCGCCATTTTAAAGCAACCTTTGGTGGACCTGAGAAAACCTCTAGCACTTCCCACAGGAATCCATTGGGAAAAGCGTTATGGAATAGATGTGCTGAGGATTCAAACGTTTCCTCTGAAGCCTTATAATGTTCGGTATCGCTGATAAATAAGTTATAAGTCCCTTGCTGTGCAGCATATTCAGCTGTGTAGGCAGGGCCACCATTACTACTCATGCGAAACTGATCATTGACTACTGACAACCATTGTTGTGGATTGTTTTTAAAGGATACCTCCATTTCAAAGGTTCTCACCAAGTTTTGGACGATATCTTCTAATGAACCTTCAAGGTGATGCTTAGTACTCTCCTTGGCGAGATTTTTATTTGATTTGGTATAGTCTGGAGCTTCGCCATAGCGCCATTCGGCATCATGACTTTGTTCAAGAACTTTGTCTCTATGCTGAACCCATAGCGGAAGGTTGTTTTGTTGTGTTGTACTCATAGAAGTCTTTTGAAGAAGTGTTTGACGACAATAAGTAGTGATGCATGTAGGAAATAGACAATGTCATTGCAGGAGTGAAGCGGAATGACGCAATTGCGTGGGTTTGGGATGACTTCACTTCGCCTTTTGCAAGTTCCTAAATATTTTCGCATAAATACTTATTAGGATTTCGCAGCGACACCTTTCTTTCAGCTTATGCAATTATGCTGATAATTGCCCGCGTATAGCTTGTTTCATCTCGCGGACGGCTCTTTCCATTCCAACTAACGCGGAGCGACTGACGATGGTATGACCAATATTAAGTTCCTCCATACCCGGAAGGCAAGCGACAGGATAAACGTTCCAGTAAGTAAGTCCATGTCCGGCATTTATCCGCAATCCCACTTTCATTGCCTGCTCGCACCCAGCAATTAGCGAGGCTAATTCCCGATCACGACTTGTTTCATCCCCCGCCTCAGCATATCTACCCGTGTGCAGTTCAATAAATTTTGCTTGTATCTTGACAGAGGCTTCGATTTGTGCAGCCTCGGCATCGATAAATAAACTCACTGGAATACCAGCGCTTTGCAATTTATCAACGATTCCTCCGATTCTAGCAGTTTGGCTAACAATATCCAGTCCACCTTCAGTCGTCACCTCTTCCCGCTTTTCTGGGACTAAAGTTACGTAATCGGGTTTGATATCGAGGGCGATCGCCAGCATTTCATCAGTTGCTGCCATCTCTAAATTGAGATGCGTTCTCACAGTATGTCGCAACAAGCGCACATCGCGTTCTTGAATGTGCCGCCGATCTTCCCGCAGGTGTACGGTGATACCATCTGCACCAGCTAACTCTGCCAGCACCGCCGCTGCTACCGGATCTGGTTCCACTGTCCGCCGCGCTTGTCGGATGGTGGCTATATGATCAATGTTCACACCAAGTGTAGGCAACCCTCGTATCCCCCCATGCATAGCTCTGTTGGAGTTGATTGTAGCTGAAATATAGCATCTCTACTCATTCTTGGCTTTCTTGGCGACTTGGCGGTTCAATATTTCTTAAATGAAATGAACAAATTTAAACGTACCTCGCTCGTAAGTTCTAATAGTCTTGAAAAAGATGTTAGAAGCTCACAAACGCTTTCGTCAGTGTGGGTAGTTCATTGCAGTACGAACTGACAGTGACCTAATTGTTGCAACTCTTAATGTTCGCTTTACTGATTCTCAGCCCACACCTTGGTAGACTGAATGTTGTGTAAATGCTATACTTTCGTCTCGTGGTAGAGACGCGATTTTCGGTTTTCTCAGGCACTCCAGATAAAAAGATACTTATAGCAATCAGAACATGGTAGATTCCCTAAAAAAACCTAGCTTTGAAGAACTGCGCCCAGGGATTAAAGTCCCAGCAAAGGAAACCTTACTGACACCCCGGTTTTACACCACTGACTTTGATGAAATGGCGCAGATGGACATTTCTGTCAACGAAGACGAATTGAAAGCCATTCTTGAAGAGTTTCGTTGTGACTACAACCGCCATCACTTTGTTCGGGATGCCGAGTTTGAACAATCTTGGGATCATATTGATGGGAAAAAACGCCAGTTGTTCATTGAATTTCTCGAACGTTCCTGTACGGCGGAATTTTCAGGATTTCTGCTGTATAAAGAACTTAGCCGTCGCTTGAAGGACAAAAGCCCTGTACTGGCAGAATGCTTCTCTTTGATGTCACGGGATGAAGCGCGTCATGCTGGTTTCTTAAATAAAGCGATGTCAGACTTTAACATGTCGCTGGATTTAGGATTTTTGACAAAGAGTAGGGATTATACCTTCTTTAAGCCAAAATTTATCTTCTACGCCACTTATCTATCGGAAAAAATTGGTTATTGGCGTTACATTACAATTTATCGTCATCTAGAAGCACATCCTGAAGACAGGATTTATCCAATTTTCCGTTTCTTTGAGAACTGGTGTCAAGATGAAAACCGCCACGGGGATTTCTTTGACGCTATTATGAGAGCTCAACCGCAAATGTTGAACGATTGGAAGGCAAAACTGTGGAGTCGGTTCTTCCTGTTGTCAGTATTTGCCACAATGTATCTCAACGATATCCAGCGCAAAGACTTTTACGCCTCTATTGGCTTGGATGCGCGGGAATACGACATGTATGTGATTAAAAAGACAAACGAAAGTACAGGACGAGTTTTCCCAGTCATTTTGGATGTTGAGAATCCAGAGTTCTATCAGCGCTTGGATGTTTGTGTTCAGAATAACGCGAAGTTGAGTGCGATCGCTCGATCCAACACGCCAAAATTCCTGCAATTCTTCCAGAAGTTACCACACTACGTCTCCAGTGGTTGGCAGTTACTCCGGTTGTACTTGATGAAGCCAATTGATGCAGTAGCTATTCAAAACAGCATACGTTAGACAATCAAACGGTTTTGTAAAAAAAAGTGGTTCTGCTCTGTGCATAGCCACTTTTTTATACTACAGTTTCTATACTGGTTAAGTCTTGAGTGGCTTGTCCTTGGTATCAATATTATCTTCTGTAAACCATGACTAAGTTTTAGACTCAGCTACAACATCAACACGCGATGACGATAGAAATCCTTCCAGCTGAACATATTCGTTTAAAATCAAATCTTCCTTTAAAAAGTTCTTCCCTTCTTCGCTTATATTAACTTTATCTAGGTTTCCCTATTGATTGGGCCTTTCATAGTTTGTGTATCCCTGGCTATAAAGACTCAGCATATAGTTTATCCTGAATGTCTCCAAGTCTAAATTCAAAGATATCTTATTCTTACTTTTAAGTCTATTTAATAATTCTTTTGTTGTTATTTCGTTAGTTAATCCAACTAATTCCTGTAAAATCTCGTAAAGATCCAACATATCCAATTGTGTTTTCCAGAAAGGTAAGAGATTAAAATAGTTGTCTTTGTTTGGTCTTATATCTATGCCCCGTGGAACAATAACTGCTTTTTGATACTCTTTACTTTGCGAAAGTAGATATTGCTTGTTTGATTTACCTGTTAATCGAGACATAGATAAGAGAGCATATCCAATTGAGTTGCTACCCACTGTTAGGTTATACCAGATTTCTTTACCTTGTTTACCATTAGGACTAAACCGACAGGCTATCTTAATAACTTTATCAAAACAGTCTTGAAAGTTATCAATATCTACTTCAATCCAAAACAATTTTCTCCCTTCGTGTTGATTTGAACGCTTCCAAACTTTTCTTAAGTTTTCGTTAATTTCATCACGAACTGAACCTGGTGTAGGACAACCTTCGTATGGAAATGCTGTTAATTTACGCTCTATTACTTCTTTACTTGTAAAAAGAACTATTGCCTCTATTTTACCTCTGTCTTCTTCATGATGATTAATACCACCGCTACCACCAAAGAGTTTGATAAGTTCATTACTTGGATTCGCTTTAGTGATTAAATCGAGTGCTTTCTCTATATAATCAACGGCACAGGTCACAGCCCCTACTGCACGACCAACCCCCATGAAGTGGTATACTCCCATAAACTTATTCTTCCCGCTCGCTATTCTTTACTCTCTTAATATTCCCTACCGATTGGGCAAATCCGGTTAGAGGTTGTTTGAAAAGGATCTACTTGAGCCTTAAGTGAGACTCACTCTTCGCGAGCGCAAATCCCAAAACCCACAGATTCTCAAGGTAGCAAGTCAACAACCCAAGGTTACAAACCGATGGGCTTCAGGACTAGTTCTTAAATGTGATTACAAGGACAATTAATGATAGTATTTTCCCTGAAACATTTCAGTAAGCTATGAAACTCGTTGAAAGAGCGATCGCACGCAAGAACTAGCGTTGAGGGAACTGGTTTCAAAGTGTCAGTAGCAAAGGAATAGAACGGGGTGAGGGGATTATCAGTTTTAGGTATTGGACTGGGTATTTGCTTGTTTTTGATGGCTACACCTGTTTGGTGTCAAACGCCTTCCTCAACTGCTCAAGATTTAGATTTAAGTCCAGTTATCATCAAAAGTAGTCCAGTTTTACAAAGGTGGCGGCGTCAAGTCCCGAATGTATTGGAAGATATTAAAAATGACCCCAGTTTTCGTACAAGGCTGCGATTTGGCTATTCTCAGTTTCCTTCCACAAGACAAGCGGCTGGGGTGAATGTTGGTATAGAGGATTTGTTTATCAATCGCAGTGGTTTGACAGTGAGTGGTGAGTATCAAGCGGCATTTAATGGGAAACGCGAAGCTTATGGTGCAGACGTACATTACTATTTGCGTCCTTTAGGTAGCTATATTAATATTGCCCCTCTGGTAGGCTATAGGCACTTGGAAACAAACCTCTACTCAACAGATGGAGTGAATTTGGGTGCGAGGTTATTATTGGTATTGTCTCGTAGCGGTGCAGCAGATATTTCTTTAAATCAAAGTTGGGTTGCTCCCGGTACCGCTCAAGAAGTGGGTTTAACAACTCTATCATTTAGCTACGCTCTTACTCATAATCTCCGCATATCTACTGATATTGAGAAACAAAATGCCAGATTGAATAAAGATAGTCGCGTAGGCTTTGTTTTGGAGTTTATGCCTTAACTCTCTCAACTTTTCGGTCTACTGAAATTTAAGCTCTGAAAAATTAGACTTTCAGAACTTACGCATTGACAAATGAGACAATAAATGCAGTGGAGAAAAAAATAAAA
>JAQYWP010000454.1 GCA_029379285.1 Rhizonema sp. PD38 | reverse complement strand
GCTTGGATTCAACTGGCAAACAGTGCTGATACTTTATTGGAAGAAGGAAAACTTGATCCTGGAGCAATTAATAAATTCAGCAAACGGGCTTTTGTGGAAACTGCCAAAGCCGCGCCAGAAGTTCAGCATATGGTGAGTGAAGCGGCACAGAAGGGCGATCGTATTACTAGACGGGAAGTTCGGCAAATCAATGACGAGTGGACAGCAATGTCTTCTGATTTGCTACCCGAACCTGTGAAAGCAAAAGCAGCAGATAATACGTTGCCTCCTCGTTATATTGCTCCTCTTGTGAAGGAAATGGAGAAACTTCCAACATCTCATCAAACAGTCATCCGCAAGGAAATTGCTGCTAATCCAGATATAGATACCCTCAAACAAGTTACCACAGAAGCACGTAACCTAGCAAAATATCTCAAAGCAGCAGCACAAGTCCAAGCGCTGAATGCCCAAGAAATTGACATCGAAACTGCCTTGGAAGAAGCGCAAAGAGTTGGCTGTTTGAACATAGCTGCTGACTTAGTTAATCAAGCATCTCAGTTAGAACAAATCATCGCTAAGTTGTACATGACTTGGAAGCGTATCGGTAATTTATCAGATCGTTTGTACGTAGATACAGGTGCTAGTACACCTAAATTGCGATCACTTATTGATTGTTTGGAACCACTAGGTGGTGAAGTGATGGAGATGCAACTTAGTGGTGCTACTGAGCATACTATCCGCTTGCAAATTCAGGAAACAAATTAGAGAATGGAAACTGAGTAAATAAAAAGTGAAAGGTCATTCAATTTTGAATGCGTCGATTGACAAAAGCAGTTTATACCATTCTCTCTTAAATGTCGCATTTAGAGCCACAAGAAGTGCTTTGGTTCTCAAAGTTGAAAGATGCAGCTTGATTTTAGATTTATTCGACTGATAAAATAAAAGCACAAGTACCATCAAAAAATTATGGGTTAAAAGTGATGCCTGCTTGTTTGCATTTATACTAGTATATATCAGCAAATAGATCGCTCCTATTTGCGTATAGCTAGGAAGCCAAGCAATCTTGGCTTTTAAAATTATTAATTACGTAAAGCTCTCCTAGCTTATTGGTGAGCACTTATACCGGAAATCATTAACCCCCTTCTCTTTGTTTCAATAGATTGAGAAATTTATCTTTCTATTGACTAGTACACAGATGTAAATAACCACGCTAATGTCAAGTTATAGCCATTAACACTGGTAAAGTTACGACTTGCCCTACCCTAATTTTGTTATAGTGAATACATTATTTAACTCTGTTGAAACAACAAAACCTCTTGCTGAATTGCAATCAATACTTAGTAGCGATCAGCTGCCGAAAATATCCAAGCAAGCTCTTCGGACAACTCTCAAAGCTTCTACTATCGATGAAGTTTTTGCCACCATCTTTTCTAACATTACTAGCGGTGTTTTACTAATCAACTTTTTACTCCAACTCGGTGCCAACTCAGTAGAAATTGGCTTACTGTCTTCAATTCCCATGCTGGTGAATGTCATACAACCACTGGGAGCGTACATTGCTGATCGCATGACAAGTCGTCATTGGTACGTACTGTTAATTTTTGGTCCTGCGCGACTGCTGTGGCTGTTTTTAGTAGGAGGTATTGCGTGGTTCAGTTGGCACAATGGCGATTCACGTCAACTAGTAACATTGAGTTTAGGGATCATCTTAATCAGTAGTATTCTGATATCTTGTGGTTGTTCCCCTTGGTTCAGCTGGATGGCAGCTTTGGTTCCCCATCGCTTACGAGGGCGGTATTTTGGTTTTCGTAATAGTGCTGCCAGCTTAACTAATCTTATATGCGTACCAGTGCTGGGATTTGCCATATCCTCTTGGCCTGGTGGCTCAATTCAAGGTTACGGGGTGGTGTTGTTGTTAGGAATTGTCTTCGGCATAGTCAGTCTAATATGTCAGTTTTGGATGACTGATGTTAATCCCCAAATAACGCACTCTTCTAAACCTTCGCCCCAACAAACAGAAATTGTTCACAGCCAACCTGAAATACTAAATATCTTTAAAAACACCAATTACTTGCAGCTTGTAATCTATTTAAGTTTGTGGACATTTGGAATGAACTTAAGTGTCCCGTTTTTTAACATTTACATGCTAAGAAATTTGAACTTAAATATTGGTTTAGTAACGATTTATACCAGTTTGGTCGCAGGGGCAACTTTACTTACGCTGATATTCTGGGGTAAGTTAGCTGACAGGTTAGGAAATCGTCCGTTGTTATTGTTAGTCGGCACTTTGATGGCAGTGTCACCATTATTCTGGTTGGGAGTTGGAACTGACTCGGTTTCCGTCTGGATATGGATACCGCTTATACAGCTGATGTCTGGTGCTTTTGGAGCTGCAATCACTTTGTGCGGTAGTAATATTCAAATGGAAGTCGCACCAGTAGATCGCCCTTCGCAATATTTTGCGATCGCCGCAGCAGTTATGGGTATCACCGGTGGTTTGGGTTCAGCCGTTGGCGGTTTTTTAGCGGATTTAGATGCGACTGGTGGTTTACCTGGATTGTTTGTTATTTCAGCAGTTTTGCGATTAATTGCTTTATTACCTTTAGTATTTGTTCAAGAACCACGTAGTCAACATGTTGTTCAAATCATCAGAAATATCTTCCGCAAAGAGCCTCAAGCACAGAGTCATCTCCCCCTCTAGTACTCAATCAATCTAAAGTTGCTGAGTAAAGAGTCGGCAGAAGCTCATACGTGTAAAATAAAAGCATGAAGTTCAATTCATTTAATTTTTTGGATTTCATGCTTCTTTCAAAGGGAGACGCTAACGCGAACGGGGCTACCAGACATGCCGCATCATTTAGGTGTCAGCACCTTGAAAATAACCCATGAATGGATCAAACCCATTGCCGAAAGAATCCTTGCCCACTTCCCAGCAAAAGGAGAATTTACTCAATGAAGATACAGAACATATACATAAGCATGGACAATCTTCTCAGCCTCACGTTCACAATGAAGAATCTTTAAGGCGAATTGTTAATCGACTATCACGTATTGAGGGACATGTTCGGGGTATCAAGACAATGGTGCAGCAAAGTAGTCCTTGTCCCGATGTTTTATTACAAATTGCTGCAGTGCGGGGTGCAATAGATCGGGTAGCACGAATTGTTCTAGATGAACATTTGACTGAGTGTATTGCTCGCGCTGCACAAGAAGGTAACATTGAAATTGAAATTAAAGAGTTAAAAGCTGCTTTAGATCGGTTTTTGCCTTAGTTACATCTTATGAGAGTATATAAGTAGCTTTATTTGTATCGACGTACTTCAGTTAAAGTAAAAACCCTAACGATATCTAATCGCTAGGGTTTTTCAAACATCGAAATGTAACCGTTTTATTAAAGTGGCTATAAATTCTACTTAAAGATGGCGAATCACAATACGATCATACAAAATTATCATTTTTACTATTCTTTCACTGGTGATACCACCCAAACACCGATTCTATTTTTACATGGTTTTATGGGTAATATCCATGAATTTGATGATGCTATATTATTACTTTCACAAGAGTTTCTTTGTCTGACAATTGATCTTCCTGGGCATGGGATAAACTCAAGTGTTGGGTAGTGATGAGTACTACACAATGGCAAAAACTGCTTGTGCTGTAATTGAATTACTTGATTACTTAAAAATTACTCAATGCTTTTTGGTTGGTTATTCTATGGGTGGGAGATTGGCTTTATACTTAACTCTATATTTTCCTCAACGTTTTTCTAGAGTTGTTTTAGAATCTGCCTCTCCAGGTTTACTAACAGAAGCCGAAAGATTAGAACGAGTCAAACGTGATTCTCAAATAGCTAGAAAATTATCTCGAAGCGTTGGAGATGATTTTGCTGACTTTCTCTTAAACTGGTACAATCAGCAGATTTTTAGTTCTATCAAAGAACATCCGCAATTTCAAAAATTAATAGAAAATCGTTTACAAAATAACCCTGTTGAATTGGCAAAATCAATACAACTTATGGGTACTGGATGTCAACCTTCTTTATGGGAGAGACTTAAAGATAATACTAAAATTCTACTTTTATTAGTAGGTGAATACGATGATAAATTTATTGCTATCAATACAAAAATGGCTAATATATGCAACTGTCAGCTAAAAGTAGTTAGTCATTGCGGTCATAACATTCACTTTGAAAATACTTTATTGTTTGTGAAAAATCTTAGATATTTTTTCGGAAACCAGAACAAGCATCCCGAGTAATCAGATGGGTGGTGCTACGCGCTCACCGATTTCTATCACTCAGCAAAATACCGTCGATTCTTTGATTTTGAGCAAAGGGCTTCATCTTGGAAAGAGAAAACCAAGAGAAATCGCCCTACCCACTGCTTATAAAAAAAAAGAGAGCCACTTGGGCAGCTCTCCAGATCATCAGGGTGCATCTACATATCAAAGTATAGCAGTTTTGGCATGAGGGGTATGACCCATTTTTACTTTTTTTAATACAAATATTTTTTCAATCTCTCTGATAAAATTACTTCGTCACTTAAGTGAGGCGCTATCTAGTATAGATACAAAAAAAAGGAGAGCTACTTGAACAGCTCTCCAGATCATCAGGGTGCATCTACATACCAGAGTATAACATCTTAGGCATGAGGGGTGTGACCCCTTTATTTATTTTTTTTGATGAAGATATTGTAAAGATATCTCGTGAAAATACGTGTTTGTTTTGAAAACTAAACAAACGACATCAGTTCGTCTCTAGCTATTCAGCTTCTTGTCGAGTAATTCATTTGTCAGCTTAGGATCGGCACGTCCCCCAGTCTCTTTGAGAACTTTGCCGACAAAGAACCCTTTGAGGCTGGTTTTGCCACTGCGATACTTTTCTAGTTCTTTAGGATTTGCTGCGATCGCTCGCTCAATGATTGGTTCGAGTACGCTTGGATCGGATATTTTCTCTTCCCCTTGAAAAATGTCATCAGGAGAACGACCAGCTAGCAAGTCTGGTAGCTTATCTTTAGCTTGTTTATTACTGATGGTACCTTTTTCAATCAGCGCGATTGTCTTCGCAAGATTCGCAGGTGTGAGGGCAATTTCAGTAATGTTGAGTTTTTGTTTGTTGAGGTAGGCAGCAATATCCTGAGTAATCCAGTTAGCGGTTTGTTTGGGATTGGCAACAGTAGCAATCGCCGCTTCAAAATACTCAGCTACAGCGCGATCTTCTGTGAGCACTCGCGCGTCATAAGCCGACAGTCCAAAATCATCTTCATAACGATGGCGTTTTTGTGCTGGTAATTCATGGAGTTCGCTGCGCCACTTTGCCAATTGTTCATCACTCACCTCAATTGGTCCGAGATCTGGTTCGGGGAAGTAGCGGTAATCACTGGAACCTTCTTTAACCCGCATACTAATTGTCCGTTGAGATCCTTCTTCCCACAGACGAGTCTCTTGGACAATACGTTCCCCTGCTTCGATCGCGGCGATTTGCCGTTCTATTTCGTATTCAATTGCCCTTTGGATGGCATTGAACGAGTTCATGTTTTTGATTTCTACTTTTGTGCCAAACTTCTCTTGTCCGATGGGACGTACAGAGATATTGACATCGCAACGTAGAGAACCTTCCTGCATGTTGCCATCACTGACACCGAGATAGCGTACAATTCGGCGTAACTCTTCCGCATATTCAGCCGCTTCTTGTCCGGAACGCAAATCAGGTTCAGAAACAATTTCCACTAACGGTACACCTGCTCTGTTGTAGTCTACAAGAGAATATGTGGAACCCGAAAGGCGATCGCTACCTGCGTGGACTAATTTTCCGGCATCTTCTTCCATATGCAGCCGTGTAATGCCAATCTTTTTCCGCATCGGCTTGCCGTCAGCATCAACTAATTCAATCTCTAACCACCCATGTTCGGCGATCGGCAAGTCGTACTGAGAAATTTGGTAATTTTTAGGTAAGTCAGGATAAAAATACTGCTTGCGGTCAAATTTACTATATTTCGCAATCTGACAATTCAACGCCAAACCTGCTTTCACGGCGTATTCTAGTACCTTTTGGTTCAGTACAGGTAACACTCCAGGCATTCCCATACAAACTGGATCGATGTTTGTATTGGGTTCAGCATCAAATGAGGTCGAACTCGTAGAGAAAATCTTGGTTTTGGTACTCAGCTGACAGTGGGTTTCCAGACCAATAATCGCTTCGTACTCAGTTTTTACTACAGTAGAAGTCATAAAATCGCAAATTCTCGCTCTTTCCTTGTTCAGGCTACTATTGTAGACTGGTATTGACTTATGCTGAAGACGGTTAGTGCGGTAGGCGATCGCTACTAACCCAAGTTGCGGGTTATTTATCTGGTGGAAGCTTCGTACTCAAATTGAGGTTTGAAAACAAGTAATCGATGCTAAAGGTTGTATGTTGAACTACTTACTTTGTAAGCACAAGCATTGCCACCCGACAAATAAATGACTTTTTGATGGGTAAAAATTGGGCTTTTTTCATTTTTCATTCCGAAGGAGCGGCACCAGTGATATGTACTAAGCTATTAAAGTCATTAGGGTCAACATCATAGGCAGCACCAAAACCTATAACAAAGCGACCTTTGCTTGGCGTTAGTTGAAAAATGCGGAAGTCTGGCAAATCGCGAAATAACTGGATAATTTCTCCAAAACGCTCTTCAAAAAGCTCGACAATTTGGTGCCAAAACACGGTGTCGCGTTCCACCAAGGTTGCTGTACAGTCAAACGTCAGGCGGTTGCGGGCAAAAATTTGCTGAGTTTGAGATTCATCTTCAATAAACAGCACACTTACCTTGGGAACAGTATGAAGATTTTGAGTGTGAGTCGCAAGACCGCTGACATAAAGATAAATATTTTTATTCTCATCCATTACAAAGGGAACATAGCAGCAATTCTCATTTTGAAAGAAAATTAGAGAAAATTCTGCTATTTAAATAGA
>JAQYWP010000453.1 GCA_029379285.1 Rhizonema sp. PD38 | reverse complement strand
AAACTTTCTATACCAAGAACATTTTGCTGAACGAAGGTATCCGCGCTTGGATGGCCCCTCAAGATCAGCCTCACGAACAATTTATATTCCCCGAAGAGGTACTACCGCGTGGTAACGCTCTCTAATAGATCCGTAGTTATTGGTGGTCGCGACCAGCAATCCACTGGCTTTGCCTGGTGGTCTGGTAACGCTCGTTTGATCAACCTGTCTGGTAAATTACTGGGCGCTCACGTTGCCCATGCAGGTTTAATTGTCTTTTGGGCAGGAGCGATGACTTTGTTTGAAGTCGCTCACTTCATTCCCGAAAAGCCCATGTACGAGCAGGGCTTGATCCTGCTACCTCACCTAGCAACTCAGGGATGGGGTGTTGGTGCAGGTGGTGAAGTTATTGACACATTCCCCTACTTTGTTGTCGGTGTACTGCACCTTATTTCCTCAGCAGTTCTTGGTTTCGGCGGTATCTATCACGCCGTTCGCGGTCCAGAAACCTTAGAAGAGTATTCTTCCTTCTTTGGTTATGACTGGAAAGACAAGAACAAAATGACGACTATCATTGGGTTCCACCTGATCATCTTAGGATGCGGTGCCCTGCTGTTAGTACTGAAGGCAATGTTCTTCGGTGGTCTCTACGATACTTGGGCACCAGGTGGTGGAGATGTTCGTGTCATTACCAACCCGACATTGAACCCAGCAGTCATCTTTGGTTACTTAATCAAATCTCCCTTCGGTGGCGAAGGTTGGATTGTCAGTGTTGATAACTTAGAAGATGTTGTCGGCGGTCACATTTGGGTCGCCTTGGTTTGTATTGGTGGTGGTATTTTCCACATTCTCACTAAGCCTTTCGGCTGGGCACGTCGCGCCTTTATCTGGTCTGGTGAAGCTTACCTCTCTTACAGCATAGGCGCTGTCTCCCTGATGGCTTTTGTTGCCTGTCTGTTTGTTTGGTACAACAACACCGTTTACCCTAGCGAATTCTACGGTCCTACTGGTCCAGAAGCATCACAAGCTCAAGCTTTGACCTTCTTGATCCGTGACCAACGCTTAGGTGCCAACGTCGGTTCTGCTCAAGGTCCTACAGGTCTAGGTAAATACCTGATGCGTTCTCCTTCTGGTGAAATCATCTTCGGTGGTGAAACCATGCGCTTCTGGGATTTCCGTGGTCCTTGGCTAGAGCCTCTACGCGGTCCTAACGGGCTTGACTTAGACAAAATCAAGAACGATATTCAGCCTTGGCAAGCTCGTCGCGCTGCTGAATATATGACTCACGCTCCTTTGGGTTCTCTTAACTCCGTAGGTGGTGTGGTAACCGAAATTAACTCCTTCAACTACGTATCTCCAAGAGCGTGGTTGGCGACTTCTCACTTCGTCTTAGGTTTCTTCTTCCTCATTGGTCACCTGTGGCACGCCGGCCGCGCCCGTGCTGCTGCTGGTGGTTTTGAGAAAGGTATTAACCGTGAAACAGAGCCAGTAATGTTCATGAAGGAACTCGACTAGGTTTCTGGATTTCTTTGATTCTGATTATTAATTAGATGCTCCTGTGTAAAAGCAGGAGCTTTTTTTTGACACTCACTCCAGCTAGTGAGGATTCTAAACGTTGTTGCTACGCAGTATAAAGACACTAGGGCAACTTTTTATACTGTTTTTAGACTCAGTCAAATCCCATACACTCTTTCCAAATGTAGCGATCCTCAATACCCTTGCGAGCATTTGCGACGAGTTGAGTCGTCAAGTCTTTATCCCGATGCAACCTTAACATATTTATCCACTTGTGGTTAGGTTTGGGCAGATTTTTAGAAGCGGCTACAACACTGTTTACGAATGTGCTGCTGTCGGTGTACCGTTAGTAACACTAGCATTACCACGACTATATGATCGCCAAGATAAAATGGCTTCTCAGGGATACCGCGTACAAAATATTGAGGGTGCGATCGCCACTGTGAGGATGCTTTTAAATCAAGTCCAACCTGAGAAAAATTTGTCCATGCGATTATACATTAATGGTTCAATCCAGGCAATGCATTATATCATAGGCCATGAGCAGGGGCAGGTTCTGTGAATATCTCGTGATAGCGCGAAGGTGTTTTCACCGATTCCACCCCAGGGCACAATAACTTCTAATTTTTCACCTGTATTTATCGTGAATCTACGTCGCTTGATTCCACTATTTGATAACTCCGTGTCCGTCTGGGCATTAGAGGCGCGGTTATTGCGCTGGTTAACATTGATTTGGCTGTTTATGGGGTTAGTCATGCTGTTCTCAGCATCTTACCCCGTTGCTGACGCCAACTATCATGATGGGCTGTATTATTTTAAACGGCAACTGCTTTGGGTAGTTGTTGGGTTAATAGAACTCAATATCATTGTTAACCTTCCTATACGTAAAATTACTGGCATATCTCCTTGGGTTGTCATACTGTTTTTAATATTGATTTTAGTCACCCTCGTGCCCGGATTAGGAAAGAGCGATCTTGGGGCATCTCGCCGATTGTTAGGCCCAATTCCAATTCAACCGTCTGAGTTAATTAAACCATTTTTGGTATTGCAAAGTGCAAGGCTTTTCAGTCAGTGGGAACGATTGAGTCGGGAAATTCGCGGCGCTTGGTTAGGTGTCTTTGGTTTGATACTACTAGGGATTTTGGCACAACCTAACTTAAGTACAACAGCCCTATGCGGCATGACGATCTGGCTGATTGCTCTAGCAGCCGGTTTACCTTACAAGTATTTGGGAGGAACAGCCGTTGGTGGAGTGCTGTTGGCAGTATTGAGTATTAGCTTTAAAGAGTATCAACGCAAACGGGTGATGTCATTCCTGAATCCTTGGGCTGATGCTCAAGGAAATGGGTATCAATTAGTACAAAGTTTGTTGGCGGTAGGTTCTGGTGAAAAATGGGGAACAGGATTTGGGCTTTCGCAACAAAAGCTATTTTATTTACCAATTCAGGATACAGATTTTATTTTCTCAGTGTTTGCTGAAGAGTTTGGCTTTGTTGGTTGTATTGTACTGTTGCTTTTGTTAGGTCTGTACGCCACTTTAGGAGTTATAGTAGCACTGAAAGCCAAGAATTCAGTGTTACGGTTAGTCGCGATAGGAGTGACAATTTTGATGGTAGGGCAATCATTCCTGCATATTGGTGTTGCCACTGGAGTTTTGCCAACCACCGGTTTGCCCTTGCCCATGTTTAGTTACGGTGGGAATTCAATGATGACGAGTTTACTGGCTGCGGGATTGCTGATTCGCGTCGCCCGCGAGAGTAGTGAAGCTGATGTAGTACCCTTCCGAGGAGAGCGTGAGAATAAGCGAGAACGTCGGGGTTTGCACAAAACAAAGATTTGAGAACTCAGTGCTTTGTTTAAGTTGAAGGGGAGGCGATCGCTCCTGACAAAGGTAGGTATTTTGTCTTTGGTAGTTTTTTGACGATAAGAGCCGATGCTTAAATCCGGAAACAACTACTCCCTTCCCGGTGTAAGATTACCTATCTTTTTGACTTCAAACTTAGCGTTCTTGGCGTCTTGGCGGTTTAATATATCGGTATTCTTCTAGCGGGAAGGGAGTAATCTATGTTAAGCACTAGAGAATTTTCTCAGCTATTTTCCACATTCAAAAAACCTACCCTTGAAAAGGCGATCCCGCTAAAGCTCCCTAATGTTTATTCACAGACGCAGATAAAAAAGGTATCAGACATGGGTTCGTCAAAATCTGGAGGAATTGCAATGGGGATTCCGCGTAGGGGATGCTCTGGACTGCGATCGCGGGTTAAATCAAGTTCGTCAGGGGCGCGGGATGGCTGTGATGCTCTTGGCACTGTCAAGCTCTGAGCCAAAAGTTGAAGGATGTGAATCCTTTCCTCTAAATCAAGGCTGAGGAGTTGTTGCTCAAGTTCAAGATTGCTCATGGCTTTGCCTTCATGACTGTAGTTGTTGATTTTAGCTGATCTGTCCTATCTATCGCAGTTTTGACACAAAAGCCCAAGCCATAGCTGCACCTCAATGCAAAGACATTCCTTCAAGTAGCTTAGCTGGTATAATAATTGGCACAATTCCTAAATCATCCTGCTGCTAGCTTCGTGATTGAGGCGTTGGATGACTGGCAGAAAACTCAAGGTAGTTAAACCTTTTTTATACTATCTATATATAAATATAGATAGTATAAAAATAACTTAGCACCTGTTGTAAAAGCGATGCCTTTGGGAAAAGACTCGCTACCGCTATCGCATCCCCTTGATGTGTATGTTTTTCCGAAAATCCGGAATATTCACAACCGAGTTTGGATCACAATTCAGGTGTCAGTGTCTTTTTGACAAGCTAAGGAGATACAACGGTGAGTAATGGACGCAGTATCAACACGGGTGGCGGTAATTACAATGAATGTATTGAAGGCAACTACGTACAAGGTAATTACTACGCCGCCCAAAGACAAAGCCTTGCGGAAACTGCTGCTCAAATTCAAACGTTACTGGAACAGTTAGATAAGTCATATCCTACTGACACTACTGCTGGTAAGATGGCACTCACCACTCAAGCCATTGAGTACATTGATAGTAACCATACTTTAGCACAACGAGTACTCAGTGGATTGAAAGCAGGTGGCACTCAAGCTTTGGCACAATTCCTGAATCATCCTGCTGCTAGCTTCATGATTGGGGCTTTGGATGATTGGCAGAAAACTAGAGGCAGTTAAATTTTAATCGCACTAGCATAATGAATTTTTAGCAGATCATTCAAAAAAACTCAAATATGAAGCGTAGAAAAGGACAATTTAATAGTGTGTTGAGTATTCTAAATATTCGGCTATCAGCATTTGAAAAATTGCTTTATTCATTGATTAGTATATTATTGCTTACTACATTAATAGTCTGGATTTTTAAAACTTACTTTTCCATTGCTATCTCTATCTCTATAGGATTTCTAGGAATTGGCTCAGGTATTTATTTATTAAATAGAAGATATATGCTTCAAAAACAAAATAATGAAAGAGATTTAAAAAGCAGAAATACTGTCTTTGGAAATTACGTTAAAACAATGGGCGGTAACTATAATGAATCGATTAATGGTAATTACATACAAGGAGACTACATCAACATACAGGGAGATCAGATAGATATCAGTCAAGATCTTACTCAAATTCTTGCCCAACTCCAAGACATATTAAGAAATATAGAGAATCAAGGATATAGTGCAGAAGAGGCACAAACTCAAATTGTTAATCAATTAGCTAAGGAAATTCGGAGAAAACCTCAACTGAAAGCTAAGCTTAATTTTGATGAAAATACTGGTGAGGATGTCTATGAGCAACTGATTAATCTTTTAAATACTAGTAGTTATTTTGGCAATCATAAACCACTACGAGTTCATAATTTTTTAGAAGATGATAATGATTATGAAGAGAGAGTTTCTTATAAAGGATATACTATATATCTTGAGACTGATAAAGATGGTCAATGGCACTATAGAATTGATGGATTATTAGTGGATGATACTGGTTGTAGATACTTTAAGAGTTCGGCTATCGATGAAGCTAAGGGAAAAATTGATGAAGAAAGATTTGGGTCTTGGTAGTAGTGATCGGCTTCGGTGAAGAGAAAAAACAAAACTTTGTAAACAGGGCGATCGCGGATCAAGTATGCTTACTTCTCTTTCCTCCTAAAATCGGGAATCTCAATCCCTCGAACAGTACGACGCAAAGATTGCTCCCCACGTCGGTCGTAGCGGACAGTGGTGGCAATATCGGAGTGTCCTGCCAGGTTTTTGACTGTGGACAAATCAACTCCATTGTCCATAAGTTCGGAGATAAACGTGCGCCGAAAATCATGACTAGAGAATGGCTTTAATTCAATGCCTTTTTCAAGTTGCTCCGATCACCATTGGTCGGCACGCTTATCTAAAATACACTTGACTGCCTGTGCTGAAAGCTGTCGCAAGTTAGACTGGTAAAATTACCGAATAATGCCTCACTTGTAACCGCTGTAACCGCTTGCAGTCAGAATAGGAGTAATAATGGAATCAACGTTTTTGCTTCACAAGCCAGTCAGTTACGGAAGCTCCCAAGCAAACTATGTCTTCTTGACGATCCTTTTGCTCCACATCATCTCCGGGGCGATCGCACCGATCTCAGCTATTGTGTCCATAACCACAAGAAAGGGCAGCAAATCGCACGAGCGCTCCGGACGCTTTTTCGCTTGGTCGATGGTCGTCGTAGCACTCACCGGTATCGTGATCGACGTGGTTCGACTCTGCTTTTTCGTAAAAGAGAACCATACAAAATACGCAGGTTACACAATGCCCAGCTCTTATCCGGCACGCTTGGGCTTCCTGTTCGTAGGTCTATGCATCCTCTACATTTTACGAGAGGTTACGCCGCCACGTGTATTCCGTCGGCAGCTCGGTGGTCCGGCGGTGACGGTGGTGCCCGCCCTGCTCGTCGCGACCGGGCTAGCACTCACGCTCATCATCACTTTGCGACTTAATCCGTGGACTGGTGCGCTGTGGATGATCTGGACCTTCGTCCTCATTGTTGTCGTTGTTGCGCTCTCAAGCTCATCCCCAAATCATAACCGTGCGACGGCTGTGGCGCAACATCGCTTTGGCATGAGCTGCTTGGCAGCATTCAGTTGGTGGGGTGCGCTTCAGGGGTTTGGACCGGCGATCGGCATTGCAACCAAGGGCGACGATCCAGCTATTAGCCCATACTTGGGCAATCAGCCTGGTTCGTTTTCACCAGCGTTTTTTTTCTTCCTCATTGGCTGGGCACCGTTCTTTTTCCTTGCAGCATATCTAATCCGCCGCTTCACCAAGCTGCGTCACACCTAACACCGGCGTAAATATAGCGCTTCTTGAGAACCAGATGCACCATAGCGAAGAAGTGAAAGTGAGGTTTAAGTTATGTTCTGGAGTTTGGACTAATCCGGGTTCAACCAGCAATTAACAAGCAGGGGCAGGACA
>JAQYWP010000452.1 GCA_029379285.1 Rhizonema sp. PD38 | reverse complement strand
CATTTACACTATCTCTTTGTGAAAATACGGCAAGATTCTCAGTTATGGGATAGTTTTAAGCAGGTTATAAATTCGCCAGTAGAGTTAGAGACTGAAGTAGCGTTTAAGTTACAAAGTTTAGGAGTGGTGGCTTTGGAAGGTCATAAAGCTAGTGTAAGTTGTCAGCTATATCAAGACTATTTTGTAAATTACATCGGAGAGTAATTTGCCGCTCATCTTATAGCAGTTATAAATCATTCTCGCTCAGCAAGATATCCAACAGA
This sequence comes from Rhizonema sp. PD38, assembly GCA_029379285.1. Classification (GTDB taxonomy): domain Bacteria; phylum Cyanobacteriota; class Cyanobacteriia; order Cyanobacteriales; family Nostocaceae; genus Rhizonema. The sequence continues at coordinate 6,681 of JAQYWP010000452.1, read as the reverse complement.
CGCCAGCAAAAAGGAATAGGCGTTCCCGTCAACCTTCCTGTAAAATGTAAGCTGTGATAATGATCATACTGAGTAACACTCAGCAGTAGGTTATCAGCTGACAGTTAATTAAGGCAACTTGAAATCAATTCTGGTTAGGAGGTTGGTAGTCACTTTGGTACACAACAGCAGTGGTTCGCAAAATCAAGTTTCTTGGCAGCAGCGCATACAGTACAACTTCGACAACTTTATGTCGAAGGGAGGATTGTCAGTCTTTCTGGCATTACTATCATTATTTTTTAGTGCTTTTGCTTTAATGACAGTTGCCCGTTATGTTTCAGAATGGTTTTTCCCTAATAAAGATCCACAAGATTATGGGGAATTTCCTTGGGACGTATTCGTTCAGCTTATAGGTTTAAGAGATACGGGAGACAACGCCAATTTTGCTACTAAGTTTGTCGGTGTTATTACAATTTTTGTCGGTTTAGTGTTGTTCTCTAGCTTGGTTGCTTTCATTACCCAGCAATTTGAATCAAGACTTGAGTTGCTGCGTAAAGGGAAAAGTATAGTCGTCGAGGAAAACCATACCTTAATTTTAGGTTTTGGCGACAGGATTATAGATATTGTCAGAGAATTAGTGGTAGCTAATGAATCAGAAAAGAATGCAGTGATTGTTATCCTCTCTCAAGAAAGTAAGGAGGATATGGATGATTTTCTCAGAAATAACTTAATAGGCACGATAAAACCCACAAGATTAGTAACTCGCAGTGGCTCAATTACTAGTGTCAATGACTTAAATAAAGTGGGAATCAAGGATGCTAAATCGGTTGTCATTTTGAATGAAGCCAAACCCTCTGATCCTGAGGATATTAAGACTTTATCTGATGCACGCTTACTCAAAGCGATTTTAGCAGTTGTAGCAGCGAATGGGGAAGAAAATTTACCGTCCATCGTTGTAGAATTATATTCAGAACAATATCGCCGACTTGCGGAGAATATTGTTCCTGGAGTCGTGACGACTTTAAATGAGGCAGATATTTTAGCTCGAATCTTGGTTCAAACCTCACGGAATGCAGGACTTGCGGCAGTTTATTTAAACTTGGTAGGCTTTGAAGGAAACGAATTCTATTTTTACCATCCTGATTCCAACTGGCAGAATTTAACCTTTGGTGAGTTGCCTTTTCATTTTTCTCACGGGATGCCAATCGGTGTACGTCATGGAGATAAAACTCTGACAATCAAAGCTAGTAAAGATTACAAGTTAGCTGATGATGATGAAGTTATTATATTGGCAGAAGATGACTCAACTATCCAGTTCTATCCACAACCTGTAGTGCAACCTAAACAACTCAGCTATGCCAATCAGTCGCGTACCTTACAGAGAAAAGTTGAAAAGTATCTTGTGATTGGCTGGAATAGCAAAGCCCCAATTATTCTTAAAGAATATGCGAAATACTTAGTTGAAGGTTCACAAGTTAATTTAGTAACTCAGGATTTAACCGATGAGGTGCAAGCTGAATTTGAAAAAATCGCCAAAACCTATCCACATATTAAGATGGAAGCTATCAAAATCAGTGTAGATTCAGTTGAGCAGCTTGTAACTTTAAAACTTCAGGAATTTGATAGCATCTCTATTTTGGCAGGGAGTGGTGAAAACGCGGAAGAAATTGATGCCAAAGTTCTCACAACTTTGTTGGAACTTCGGCAAGTTTTTCGAGACTACACTGTCACAACCGGAAACGAAGTTACCACAGAGTTGATTGCAGAGATTATTGATTCAGAAGACACTGATTTAGTCATTCAAGCAGGTGTGAAAGATTTTTTGCTTACCAATCAATTGGTATCTAAAATTTTAGCTCAAGTATCCCAGCAACCAGAGGTTATATCAATATACCGCGATCTGTTTTCGGCTGAGGGTAGCGAATTATATATCAAGCCAATATCGCTATACTTCCCAGCAGAACAGATTAGTAATCTGACTTTTGCTGACTGTATACTCGCTGCCCAACATCGTGAAGAAGTCTGTATTGGTGTTAAATTTAATGCTGTAAGTCAGAAGAAAGACGAAAACTTTGGGATTGACTTAGTTCCAAGTTTGGACAAGCAACTAAATCTGACTCTTAATGATGCACTGATTACTTTAGCTGAGGATGAAACTTGATGAAAGAACGAATTCCATCACCATCACCGAGCAAGTTAAAAGTAAAATATCTTTAAATATTGAACCTTTAGAACAAAGTTTCGAGGGACTCAAACCAGAAGCTAATAAATTTACCGCCAGCTTTTACAGATAATCCAGACGTGAAATTGTAGTTTACCAAGACAAATATGGAAAACAACAGAAAAAGCTGATGCAATCCAAGCTCTTTGGTATTTGAAAATCTGCGTTCAGATGTTTTCGGGAGACTTCTCACTGATTTGAATGCAACACTCGTTAGATCTGAAGCGATCGCACTCACATTACTGTTCAGTTGGAGACACACTGCTGTTAACTTTTGAGCAGTATCTCCAGTCTGATTGGACTCCTCAATTCAAAAAAGCGTGGCTTGATGCCAGAAGAACAATTACTGTTATAATCTTAAAAAGCACAGACGCATAATCTTCACCAATCCAATCTAAAAAAGCAGCAACCATAGAGAACCAAGCTCTCAAACAAATATAACTTACTTGAAGGGCGCGAGCCTATGAAGCATTGCTGGGAAAGTTTTGTCGAATCGGGAGTTCAATCACAAACTCTGTTTTTTGACCGGGTATAGAATAGCACTGCAATGAGCCATTATGCTTCTCAGTCACAATCTGGTAGCTGATCGACAACCCCAATCCAGTCCCCTTACCAACTGGCTTAGTGGTAAAAAACGGTTCAAACAATCGTTCTTGAACAAACTTTGGCATACCTTCACCATTATCTATAATCTGAATCTGTACCTGATTAGAATTAAGCATCTTAGTACAAATTACAATTTGACTGGGCTGTTGCGTAATCTCCTCAAATGTACGCTTTTGATCTCGTTCTTCGAGGGAATCGATAGCATTACAAATAAGATTCATAAACACCTGGTTCAATTGAGAAGCGTTGCACTCAACCAACGGCAGGTTGCCATAATTCTTAACCACTTGAATTTTCAAGTCATTCTTGGCTTTTAGGCGATACTGTATAAGCATCAGCGTACTATCAATGCCCTCATGGATATTGACTTGTTTCATCTCAGGTTCGTCCATACGGGAGAAGTTCCGTAAAGATCTCACAATCGTTTGAATCCTATCTGCTCCGACTTCCATTGATTCAAGTAACTTGAGCAAATCTTCTACCAGGAAATCTATGTCGATCTCCTTGGTTTTCTCCTGGATTTCCAGCACTATAGGACAATGTTTTTGATACAACTTTAGCAGTGTTAATAGCTGTTGAATATACTCATTGGCAGGCTGGATGTTGGCAGAGATAAAGTTCACTGGGTTATTAATTTCATGCGCTACTCCTGCGACTAACAAACCCAAACTAGACATTTTTTCATTTTGTATTAGCTGAATCTGCGTTCGCTTCAGTTCAAGTAAGATATTTTCTAGATCGGTTGCTTTCTGCCGCAGCAGGGCTTCTGACTCTCGCAAAGCATCTTCAGCTTGTTTCCGAGTACTGATATCACGTGCAATTTTGGAGGCACCGATGACTTTACCAGTTTTATCTTTAACTGGCGAAATCGTCAGCGAAAGATTGATCAGCGTCCCATCTTGACGTTGACGCACGGTTTCAAAGTGTTCAACTCGTTCTCCGCGCTTCAGTTTCTCCAGAATTTGCGCTTCCTCGTTCAAGCGATCGCCTGGAAGAAGCATTGTTATATTTTTACCCAGCGCTTCACTTTCTTTATAACCGAACAGTCTTTCTGCCCCAGTATTCCAGCTAACAATGACTCCTTCTAAAGTTTTGCTAATAATGGCATCTTCAGAAGAATCCACTATTGCCGCCAAACGAAACGCAGCTTCTTCAGCTTGTTCGCTTGCCCAATTTTCCATATTAATTTACTTCCTAAATTAATAGATAGAGTACACACTCAAATTCCTTGACTATTGTGCATCTATCCATTCGTTATCAATCGAAAATAAGGATTGTACATACCTGTTCGATAACATTTACCTCCATGAGTTCCATAGTTCTTAAAAATTTCCAAACAACTAGTAGCCTTTGTAAATATAAGCTTTTTCATAGTATCACTTAGTACTTCTTTTCTCTAATTTCTACTACCAATGTATTTTTTTTCATCAGTAATATTATTGAATATTATGTAAAATTATTATGAGAACTGTCTGTAATACTTATTATTTAGGGAAAAAATTTTATCTACTGACTTTCAGCTATGCTAAGACTTTACCTTTGCAAGCGCAAAGTTCTGCAACAGGATATCTTTGCATTTGAATCAATGTGATGATCGTCCTTATTATAACCGACAAAAATAAAAATTTTGGCTTGCACCAACGAAATACACCCACTTCTGTCAAGGTTCGTTTATGCTCGAGATTTAGTAAAAGAATGCGAGAGCCATTGTTCTGCCAACGGTTTATTAGTAATACCAATTTTCAGTGTTTTTCTCGTTTTAGTCACATACAAAAAACACTCTCCTAAGCGTGTGTGTGACAGGTTCTCGTCAGGGCGGTGAGAGAGCGAGAGTGTATGGAATTTGACTGAGAACGGCTATATATGAAGATGAACACCAAAAAGCGGTATGGATATTCTTCCCGCTTTATTGCCGTGGGGTAAGAAATTCGTTCTCGCTCTTCTTCATGGAGAAACGGTATAAGACTAACGTTTTTCGGTAAGTGCTGGATGTTTTTTTCCATCTCCGAACAAAAGTGAATAAAAAAGACAGTAAAATTTAGCACCTAAGTTATAAAATCTTGATGTCCTAACAATCTTTGAAGGTTATGGGAATTGTTAAGCGCAATCGCCGCTGGGTGCTACTAACCCTTTTTATCCTTGCATTTTTGGTGGCATGTACGGTTTCTTCAAGAAAAACCGTTGAGCAATCACAACACAATGTCGTCATTTTTGTTGCCGATGGGCTGCGTCCTAGTGTGATCAATGCTACCGATACTCCAACATTGCAGGAGATACGAGAACAGGGAGTCAACTTTCTCAATACTCACTCTCTATTTCCTACCTTCACTACCGCTAACGCTTCGGCGATCGCTACCGGACACTATTTGGGTGATACAGGTGACTTCAGTAATACCATCCAAGTGAGCGCTCCGGTCAAAAGTGCTAAAAATAGCCTAGTTCCCTTTCTAGAAAACAATGCTGTGCTTAAAGAAGTTAACAAACAGTTCGGCACTAACTATCTCAACGAAGAAACTTTACTATCAATTGCCAGAAAAGTAGGTTTCAGTACTGCTGCTGTCGGCAAAATCGGACCAGTTTTAATTCAAGATGTTACACTGCAAAAAGGCGAACCTACCATCATTATCGATGACGCCACAGGTTCACCAACAGGAATTCCTCTCAGTTCTGAAATAACTGCCTCACTAACCAAAAACTCCCTACCATTAGCAGCACCATCACGGGGGGAGAACGGCAAACCAGGCGACAGCAAGACACCAGGTACTAAAGTTGCAAATACAGTCCAGCAGCAATATTTTGCCGATGTGACAACAAAGACAATCTTACCACTCTTCCAACAACGACAAAAACCATTTATTTTAGTTTATTGGTCTCGCGATCCTGATGGAACACAGCACAACCACGGTGATAGCCTCAACCAAATTGTTCCGGGAATCAACGGTGCCACGACTCAAGCTGCCCGTCAAAACATGGATAAGAACCTATCGCAAATTCGCAACACACTTAAACAATTAGGCTTAGATACAACTACAAACATATTTGTTACTGCAGATCACGGCTTCTCAACAATAAGCAAGCAAAGCAAAACCAGTTATGCCGCAACACTTTCTTACTCAGATGTCCCAAAAGGTTTTTTACCACCTGGTTTTCTAGGAATAGACTTGGCGAATGAATTAAAATTATCTCTGTTTGATCCAGATAACAAAAATGCCTCTGTCGATCCAACTAAGGGACAGTTTTCTAAAAACAATCTTATTGGTAAAGACCAGACAAATCCAGATATTATTGTTGCTGGAAATGGTGGTTCTGATTTGATTTACTTGCCTAATAACGCTAACAAAAAAGCTCTTGCCAAACAGATTGTGGATTTGCTACTCAAGCAAGATTATGTTAGTGGCTTGTTTGTAGATGACACCTTGGATTCATTTCCCGGCACTTTGCCTTTTAGTGCGATCGCCCTTCGCGGTGCGGCACGGACTCCTAAACCATCAATTTTGGTAAATTTTCGCTCTTTTGACACAGGTTGTGGAGATCCGACAGCATGCGGAGTTGAAGTCGCAGACACCCTCTTACAACAAGGACAAGGAATGCATGGCAGTTTCAGTCGCGCTGATACCTTCAATACCATGATGGCAACTGGACCTGACTTCAAGCAAGGGTTTAAAGACTTAATTCCTGCAGGTAATGCAGATGTTGCACCAACTCTAGCAAAAATGCTAAAGTTAAAATTAACTGCTCAAGGCAAACTTGTTGGTCGGGTGTTGAGTGAAGCATTAATTGGCGAACCCGACAACATTAAAGCTAAGTCTTTTACGCTCAAATCCTTACCTGCTGCCAATGGTTTAAAGACTATCTTAAAGTATCAAACTGTGGGA